>NZ_WMEA01000001.1:985000-1265000 GCF_021735925.1 Loktanella sp. M215 | reverse complement strand
CAGCTGGCCGCCATCCTGACCTATCACGTCGTGCCGGGTGCCGTCATGGCTGCCGACCTGACCGACGGCATGACCGCGACCACGGTCGAAGGTCAGGACGTGACCTTCATGGTGGGCGACACCGTCATGGTGAACGACGCCACGGTGACGACGCCGGACATCGCCGCCTCGAACGGCGTGATCCACGTGATCGACGCCGTCATCATGCCCCCCGCCGAATAAGCCTGTTCCTTCTAAGACATCGGCCCCGGCAGAACGATCTGCCGGGGCCTTTTTCTTAACGCTCCGGCGTCTCCCAAGCCTCGGGCTCCGCATGCCGCCGCTGCAGACGCAGGGCCAGACCCAGCGCCACGCCCACGCCGATGGCCACGGTCAGGTCGGCAAACACGGTCAGCACCACGGTCAGCAGCAACAGCGCCCGGTCAGACCGCCGCGCGCCCATATAGCCGCGCCACTTGTGCGGCTCACTCATGTTCCAGGCGGTGATCAGCAGCAGCGCGGCCAGCGCCGGCATCGCAAGATAGCCCGCCACCGGCGCCGCCAGCAGCATCACGCCAAAGATCGTGACCGCATGCACCAGCCCCGCGACCGGAGTCCGCCCGCCCGCATTCACATTCGTCGCTGTCCGCGCGATGGCCCCCGTCGCCGGCAGGCCGCCGAACAGGGCCGCACCGATGTTGGCAAACCCCTGCGCGAGAATCTCGGCGTTGGGCCGGTGATGCCCCCCCATCATCCGGTCCGCCACCATGGCCGACAGCAGCGACTCAATACTGGCGAGGAATGCGATCACCAGCGCGCTTGGCAGCAGTTCGACCACGCGCGCGTAGGAGATGTCGGGGATCGCCGGCCAGGGCAGCGTCGACGGCAAGGCCCCGAACCGCCCGAAAAGCGTATCGACCGACAAACCGCCCAGCGCCACGACCGCCGACCCCAGCCCCACCGCCACGATCAGGCCCGGAAACCGCGGCGCCATCCGGCGCAGACCCACGATCAGCACCATCGTCCCCAGCCCGATCCCCAGCGCCGCCGCGTTGAAACTCGCCCGCGCGGCCCACAGCGCCTCCAGCTTGCCGACGAACTCCGCCGGGACAGGCCCCGTGGTCAGGCCGAACAGGTCCTTCAACTGGCTTGTCCCGATGATGATCGCGATGCCGATGGTGAACCCGTTGACCACCGGCTCTGGCACATAGGCCACAAGGCTGCCGGCGCGCACTAACCCCGCCGCAACCATGATCGCCCCCGCCATCAGCGTCGCAATCACCAGCCCGTCATAGCCGTGCTGTGCGATCACGCCAAAGACGACAACGATGAACGCCCCCGTCGGCCCGCCGATCTGCACCCGGCTGCCGCCCAGCAAGGATATCAGGAACCCACCGACGATCGCCGTGATCAGCCCCGTCGACGGTGGCGCGCCAGAGGCGACGGCGATCGCGATGCTCAGCGGCAGGGCGACCATCGCCACCGTCACGCCCGCGATGGCATCGCGGGCGAACTGGTGGCGGTCATAGGTCTGCAAGGTGGTCCAGAGTTTCGGCGTCATACCCGGACGATGGCACATCGCCCGGCGCGGTACATTGATGTGCGTCAGCCCATCGCTTTTTCACGCCAAAGAAAAAGGGCGGGGTTTCCCCCGCCCTCACGCCTCAATGCACCACGACGTCCTGCGGTCTGGGCCGCCCGGTGCCAGAGATACGGTCACCGACGATCAGCCCGTCGACGCCCGCACTGACCGGGACGGTATCCCCGTCGCGCACATCGCCCGCGAGGATCATCTCGGCCAGCTGATCCTGCAACGCCCGCTGGATCACCCGCTTCAGCGGCCGCGCCCCGAACACCGGGTCATAGCCTTCGTCAGCCAGCCAGTTCAGCGCGCCCTGATCCAGATCAAGGTGGATGTTCCGCCCCGCCAGCCGCTGTTCCAGCCGCTTCATCTGGATCGTAACGATCCCCGCCATGTCGCTGCGGGCCAGACGGTCAAAGATGATCGTCTCGTCCAGACGGTTCAGGAACTCGGGGCGGAAGTGCGCCCGCACCGCGTCCATCACGTCGCGCTTGGCCTGCGCAGGGTCGGCCCCGTCCGGCATCAGGCTCAGCGCCTGCGCGCCAAGGTTCGACGTCAGGATGATCAGCGTCTGCTTGAAATCAACCGTCCGCCCCTGCCCGTCCGTCAGCATGCCGTCGTCCAGCACCTGCAACAGCACATTGAAGACATCCGGGTGCGCCTTCTCGACCTCGTCGAACAGCACGACCTGATAGGGTCTGCGCCGCACGGCCTCGGTCAGCACGCCGCCCTCGTCATACCCGACATAGCCCGGAGGCGCGCCGATCAGACGCGACACGGCATGCTTCTCCATGAACTCGCTCATGTCGATCCGCACCATCGCCGAGTCGTCGTCGAAGAGATACGACGCCAGTGCCTTCGTCAGCTCTGTCTTGCCCACGCCGGTTGGCCCGAGGAACAGGAAACTGCCCAAAGGCCGCCCCTCGTCGTTCAGACCGGCCCGCGCCCGCCGCACCGCATTGGCCACAGCCCGCACCGCCTGCTTCTGGCCGATGACCCGCTTGCCAAGCTCATCCTCCATCCGCAGCAGCTTGTCGCGCTCGCCTTCCAGCATCTTGGACATCGGGATCCCGGTCCAGCGCTCGACCACTTCGGCGATCTGCTCCGGCCGCACGGCTTCCTCGACCATCAGGTCGCCTTCGTCCGCCTCGGCCAGCTGCCGCTCCAGCCCCGGGATCACGCCATAGGACAACTCTCCGGCCTTCGCCAGATTGCCTTCCCGCTTCGCGATCTCCAGCTCGGCCCGCGCGCGGTCCAGCTTTTCCTTCAGCTCGCGACCGCTTTCCAGCTTGTCGCGCTCCGCCTGCCACTGGGCCGTCATCTCGTCGGCCCGTTCCTGCAGGTTGGCCAGATCCTCTTCCAGCTTCGCCAACCGATCCTTGGAGGCTTGGTCATCCTCCTTGCGCAGCGCTTCCTGCTCGATCTGCTTTTGCATGATGTCGCGGTCCAGCGCATCCAGCGCTTCCGGCTTGCTGTCCACTTCCATCCGCAGACGGCTGGCGGCCTCGTCCATCAGGTCGATTGCCTTGTCCGGCAGGAACCGGTCGGTGATATAGCGGTGCGACAGCGTCGCCGCCGCCACCAGGGCAGAATCCGAAATCCGCACGCCATGGTGCAGCTCGTACTTTTCCTTGATGCCGCGCAGGATGCTGATCGTGTCCACCACGGTCGGTTCTTCCACCATGATCGGCTGGAACCGCCGCGCCAGCGCCGCGTCCTTTTCCACATACTTGCGGTATTCGTCCAAGGTCGTGGCACCGACACAGTGCAACTCGCCCCGCGCCAAGGCAGGCTTGATCAGGTTGGCCGCGTCCATCGCGCCATCCGCCTTGCCCGCACCGACCAGCGTGTGCATCTCGTCGATGAACAGGATGACTTCGCCCGCTGCAGCCTCGATCTCCTTCAGGATCGACTTCAGCCGCTCCTCGAATTCGCCGCGATACTTCGCACCGGCAATCAGGGCACCCATATCCAGCGCCATCAGACGCTTGTTGCGCAAGGACTCCGGCACGTCACCGTTCACGATGCGCAGCGCGAGGCCTTCCGCAATCGCGGTTTTACCGACGCCGGGTTCACCGATCAGGACCGGATTGTTCTTGGTCCGGCGGCTCAGCACCTGCATGGATCGGCGGATTTCCTCGTCGCGCCCGATGATCGGGTCGATCTTGCCTTGCCGCGCGGCCTCGGTCAGGTCGCGGGCGTATTTGTTCAGCGCGTCATAGCCGTCCTCGGCACTGGCCGAATCCGCCGTCCGCCCCTTGCGCACGTCATTGATCGCGGCATTCAGCGCCATCGGCGTCACCTTGCCAGCGTCCAGCGCATCCTTCGCCTTGGACTTCACGATCGCCAGCGCAGTCAGGATCCGCTCCACCGGGACAAAGCTGTCGCCCGCTTTCGTGGCCATCTTCTCGGCCTCGTCCAGCACCTTGGCCGTCGTGTTGTCCATATAGGTCTGCCCGGCGTCGCCGGTGACCTTGGCAATCCGCGCCACGGCCGCATCGACCGTCTCGCGCACCAGCTTGGCGTCGCCGCCACCGTGCGCGATCAGGTTCGCGGCCAGCCCTTCGCTGTCATCCATCAGCGCCTTCAACAGGTGTTCCGGCAGCAGCCGCTGGTGATTTTCGCGCATCGCGATGGTCTGTGCAGCCTGGATAAAGCCGCGCGACCGTTCCGTGAATTTTTCAAGGTTCATGTCGTCTCTCTCCTGCAAAGCACCCGAAGAATGGCTGCGCCCGCGTCGCGGCACGCCCCGGCTCGGGCCCTATGAAAAAGATGGGAGCGCCACCCCCCTGTTGCAAGTATCCCACACCTCGAAATCGGCAGCGGACATGCAAAAGGCGCGCCCCGCCGGGACGCGCCTTTTGTCGCCATGAAACTGGCTCAGTTCGTGGTCAGAGAGTTGCCATCGGCACCCGCGGGGCCGGACGGCGTCGGGAACACCGGCGCCGCACCGCCATCCGGATCGGGTCCGGATTTCGCACCGTTGTCGGGATCAACGGTCTGGTCGATCACCAGCCCGCTGTCCGTCGTCGTGCTGGCATCGGGATCGATCGCCCCGTCCGCCGCAGGCGCCGCCGTTGCCGCATCGGTCGACGACTCCGGCGCCGGCGCCGGATCGGCACGCTCGCCGGTCGGCGTCACGGTGCTGTTGGTCTCGGCGGGCGTCACGGCATTGCCGGACTGCTCGACAACCGCCGCATCCGGTGCCGGCGCCGCATCACCCACAGCATCACCATCGGTGGCCTCCTGCGTCGCCGCAGAGGAATCGAGCGGCGCCGTCTCCGTCGCCGCCGCGTCGCCCTCAGCAGGTGCAGCATCCGTCGCAGCCGCATCGCCCTCAGTAGCAGGCGCCGCATCCGTCGCAGCCGCGTCAGTCGCGGCCGGCTCCTCCAGCGCGGGTTCTTCCACCGGCGTCATCTCGGCTTCCGGGTCGGTCTGTGCCTCGGCCTCGGCTGCAGGTTCCGCGGCCGCATTCGCCTCCGCCTCTGCCGCACCCTCGGTCAGCGTATCCGCGGACACTTCCTCGGCCACCGGCCCGGGCCCAACGGCCTCTCCGGTCGAAGGCAGCGTCACGGCGATCGCCAGCGCAATCACGGCGGCCACACCGGCGCCCAGTCCCACCATCATGAAAAACGGGTTAGAGGCGAAACCGCCTGTCTTCTCTGCCACCACGAAACTCCTTGTCATCACGATCAGGGCGCACCCTTTGCAAATGACCTAGGTCCAAGGACCGCCTTGGTCAATCCGTCGCGGCATAGCGCACATAGGCAAAGGCGCTGCCATCCGGCGCCCAGCACGGCACATTGACCGTCCCCTGCCCTCCGAACAGCCTCAGAACCTCCCGGCTTTCACCCCCGTCCTGCGGCAGGATCCGCAACGCCACATCCAGATCGCGCGGGTGATACAGCGTCCCCTGCGGATAGCTCAGGTACAGCACATGCGCCCCGTCCGGGCTGGGATGCGGAAACCAGTCCACCGTGTCCGACGTCACCATCCGCTGCACGTCCGACCCGTCCCGTCGCATCCGCCAGATCTGCGCCTGCCCGCTCCGGTCCGAATTGAACCAGATCCACGCCCCATCGGCACTGTAGTCCGGCCCGTCGTTGTGGCCCTCTTCACCGGTCACACCGGTCAATTGCACCTCCTTGTCCTGCATCACGCAAATCTCGTACCGCCCGCCACGCCGCGCGCAATACGCAATCTCGCCATCTGCCGCGACGCCGTGCCAATAGGACGGCACATCCGGCACCACCTGTTCCGGCACGCCGCCCGCCACCGGCAACCGGTACAACGTCGCCAACCCCGCAACATGGTGCGACAGATAGATGAACGATCCGTCAACGCTGAATCCGTGATCGTTGTTGCAGGCATCGGCAAAGCCGGTGTCGATCTCCACCACCGGCCCACCGTCCAGCGGCACCCGGCACAACCGCCCCGCCCGGTTCACCAGCAGCCACCCCTCCGGATGCCAGTTCGGCGCCTCGATCAGATCCGCCGTCTGCCACACCACGCGCGACTCGCCCCGCGCCATGTCGTAAACCTCCAGACTGCTGCGCATCCCCACCTCCGATTGCCACCGCATCCGCTTCGGACTAGACCCGTCCAAACCGCGAAAGGAAAGCCCATGGCCCCCGCAGATGACCGCCTGATCGTCGCCCTCGACGTGCCCAACGTGATCGCGGGCCTCGACCTCGCCACGCGCCTCGGCGACAGCGTCTCCTTCTACAAGATCGGCCTCGGCATGCTGACCGGCGGCGGGCTGGCCCTGGCGAACGAGCTCAAGCATGACCACGGCAAGCGCATCTTCCTCGACATGAAGCTCTTCGACATCGGCGCCACGGTCGAGGCGGCGGTGCGCGGCTTCACCCAGTTCGACATCGACTTCCTGACGGTCCACGGCGACCCCCATGTCGTGCGCGCCGCCAAGCAAGGCGCCGCCGGATCGGACATGAAGATCCTGGCCGTCACGATCCTGACCTCGCTGGACCGCGCCGACCTCGACGCGTCCCTGATGCGCGACGGCGCCATCCCCGACCTCGTGGCCGAACGCGCCGCCCGCGCCTTCGAGGCTGGCGCCGACGGCGTCATCGCCTCTCCGCAAGAGGCCGCAGCGATCCGCGCCCTGCCCGAATCAAACGGCCGCCTGATCGTGACCCCCGGCGTGCGCCCCGACGGCGCCGCCCTGGGCGATCAAAAACGCGTCGCAACCCCGGCACAGGCGCTCTTTGACGGGGCCGATCACCTCGTCGTCGGCCGCCCCATCTGGCAGGCGGACGACCCCCGGGCCGCAGCCCTGTCGATTCGGGACCAGATTGCGTCGATCGCTCACAATCGCGGCATGTAAACCAGAAAGTTCGCTTGACTCGGAACTAAATCGCCACTGGTGCCGTTTATCACTCAATACAGCATAACGCGGCTCAGACCGCAGATGATTGAGGAGCGACCAGAATGACACAGATCAACCTTGGCGACGTTCGCTACAACGCCACCGCCGGTGCCTTCGAGGCCCGCGTCGACATCCAGCGGTCCGGCCGCACCTTCCGCTATCCCTGCATGGTGGCCGGTCCCCTCACCATGGATATGGAGCGTGTGCGCAGCGGTCTCGCCCGCCATGCCCTGCGCATGTCCGACAGCGGCGCGTCGCTGCTGTCCTCCATCTGAGTTTCAGTTCCCGAAGGCCTGTTGCCGCAATCTCTGCCTCTGTCCCTTGTTGATTGCCACATGGCGCGACCTTCCGACTGGCCCGGTGTTCCCCTCGTTCACCGGGCCATTTTTATGTCCGACGTAGCCCGTGCCACCAGCGACGGCCACCGTAGCCTGCCACCGCGACCGAAAGGCAAACGGCCATCAGGACCCAGTCAGACGCGTCATAAAGAGACATTCTTTGCATGTTCTCCAAGCCCAGCATCAGCCCGATGCCGACCGCCGTCAGGCCATTGGCGACGGATCGCGGCGAAAGGTGCGGCGAAAGACATGCGCCTAGACCCGCAGCAAGCGCGAACGTCAGGATCAACCATATCTTCTCCAGCCAACCATTTACTCTAGCGAACGCCTTTAATGTACCGTCTTGGAAAACAGACGGCCCTGACGCGTCGCCCGTCATGATTTCGATCGCGATTTTATTTGAAAGAGCAGACGCCTGTTCGCGCAGCGGTGTCGTCGCAACGAAGACGAGGTACAGCGCCAGTATCGGCGCAAGGCACAACAGGATCAGGCGCATACCGCCCAATTCCGTCCGCTCAGTCATTGATATCGCGATCCCAGACCTTCGGCTTTTCGCCCGGCAACCCGAAGACCCGGCGCATCGCCAGATAGGCCACCAGCGACAGCGCGGCAAAGATCACGAGGATCAGCGGCAGCGACCCGATCGGCACGATCAGCAGGATCAGCGCCAGAACCGCCGCGCCCACGGCGAATCCCAGAAAGATATAGCCGGGCACGATCACCTCCAGCGTGGCCAGCGCCAGCGCCGCCGACAGCCAGACCCACCAGACCGAAGCCAGCATCACGGCTTGCCCCGCAACATGCGGAACGCATTGCCAAAGGCCTCGACGGCGTCCGCCGGCAGGATCACGGTCTGTTGCCCCGCGCCCTGCGCAATCTTGGAAATCGCCTCGACCTGCTTCAGCGCCACCTGATACTGCGCCGCCTCCAGACCGTTTTCCGCAATCGCGACCGCCACGACCTGCGTGGCATAGGCTTCCGCATCGGCCAGCACGCGCCGCGCCTTGGCCTCCTGCTCGGCGGAATACAGATCCGCATCCGCCTGCAACTCGACCGACCGCTTGCGGCCCTCGGCCTCGGTCACCTGTGCGCGCCGCGCGCGTTCGGCGTTCAGCTGCTGCAGCATCGCCGCCCGCGTCGCCGCATCAAGGTTCACATCCAGAATCTCGGCCCGCGTCACCTCAATCCCCCAGTCATCGACCTGCTCGGCCAGCTGATCGCGCACCGCGGCGATCACGCTCGACCGGTTCGACTGCACCTGATCCAGCTCCATGCGCCCCACCTCGGACCGCACGATCCCCGCCACGGTGGTCGAGATCGCACCATCCACGTCGCGGATGCGGTAAACCGTCTTCTCCGGCTCGATGATGCGATAAAATACGCTCGTCTCGACCTGCACCAGCACGTTGTCGGTGGTGATCGCGTCCTGCTTCATGGTCGGCAACTGCCGCTCCAGAATACTGACCTTGTGCCGCACCTTGTCCAGAAACGGCACGATAAAGTTGATGCCCGGCCCCAGCACCGTGCGCAGGCGCCCCAGCCGTTCGACGACGTATTTCTCGGACTGCGGCACGATCCGCACACCCGCAAAGACGCAGACGATGATGAACAGCGCCAGCAGCAGCAGGACAAGGTTCTGTCCCAGAAAATCGCTCAGTTGAATTTGCGGGTCCATCGCCGACACTCCTCGGATTGCTGCCGATCAGCTAAGGCCGCCTCGCTGCGGTTGCAATGAAAACCGGCACCGCCTCGCCCGCCCTCGCTTTTTCCCGGAAATACTCCCGCCGGAGGCTCCGCCCCCTCACCCTGCGCACGCGGCCTTCATCTTATCCTAACCTGTTGATTAGGCTGACTTCCATTTTACATAATATGTCTCGCATGCGAAACATTTGCAGTCTGTAATGTAATTCAGGCCAGCCCCATCACCGGCTTCATCCGCAGCCCCGCCGCCTCCAGCGCAGTCGCCGCGATATCCACCGCCGTCAGCCCGGCCTCGGCGTACATCGCCGCAGGGTCCGCCTGATCGATGAACCGGTCCGGCAGGGTCATGGTCCGCACCTGACACCGCCCGTCCAGCAACCCGTCGTTCGCCAGATCGTGCAGCACCATCGCACCGAAGCCGCCCCGCGATCCCTGCTCCACGCAGATCAGCGCCTTGTGGTGGCGCAGCAGCTGCCGGATCAGATCGCGGTCCAGCGGCTTGGCAAAGCGCGCATCCGCCAGCGTCGGCGTCACCCCCTGCGCCGTCATCAGCGCACAGGCCTTCCGGCATTCGCCCAAGTGCGCCCCGAAGGACAGGATCGCCACGTCGGACCCCTGCACCAGCACGCGACCCTTACCGATCTCGATCACCTGACCGCGCTCGGGCAGCGTCATGCCCTCGCCAGACCCGCGCGGATAGCGGAACGCGATCGGACCCGCATCGTGCTGCGCCGCGGTGCGGACCATATGCTGCAACTCGGCCTCGTCCCCCGCCGCCATGACGACCATATTCGGCAGGGCGCACAGAAAGCCGACATCGAAGGCCCCCGCATGGGTCGCGCCGTCCTGTCCCACCAGCCCCGCCCGGTCGATGGCAAAGCGGACGGGCAGGTTCTGCAAGGCCACGTCATGGACGATCTGATCGTAACCCCGCTGCAGGAAGGTGGAATAGATCGCCGCAAAGGGGCGCAAACCGCTGGCCGCCATGCCTGCGGCGAAGGTCACGCCATGCTGCTCGGCGATGCCGACGTCGAACACTCGCTTCGGAAACCGCTTTTGCAGTATGTCGACCCCGGTGCCGCCCGGCATCGCCGCCGTCACCGCGACGATCTTCGGGTCGCGCTCGGCCTCGGCCAGCAGCGCCTCTCCGAACACCTGGGTATAGCTTTTCGGCGCCGGCTTGCCCTTGGCCTGCACGCCCGTCGCGGGATTGAACTTGCCCACACCGTGGCCCTTGTCGGCGGCCGTCTCGGCGGGGGCATAGCCCTTGCCCTTGACCGTACAGACATGGATCAGCACCGGCCCCGTCGCCCGCGTCCGCGCCGTGCGCAGCACCGGCAAAAGCTGGCTCAGATCATGTCCGTCGATGGGCCCGATATAGGAAAAGCCAAGGCTCTCGAACAGCGTCCCCTGCCCGCCGCTTGCCGCACCCGTCACCAACTGCCGCGCGCGGCGCGCGTGATCGCGCAGCGGACCGGGCAAGGCGGCCTCGAACCCTTCGGCCATCCGGTGCATCTCGCCCAAAGGCGAGGCGTAGAGGCCGGAGAGATATTTCGACATCGCGCCCACCGGGGGAGCAATCGACATCTCGTTGTCGTTCAGGATCACGAACAGGCGGCGCCCCTCGGCGCCCGCGTTGTTCATCGCCTCGTAGGCCATGCCGGCACTGATTGCGCCGTCGCCGATCACGGCAATCGCGTCGCCGGTATCCATCCCCATGTCGCGCCCCACGGTGAACCCGAGGGCCGCTGAAATCGAGGTCGATGAATGTGCCGCACCGAAGGGATCGAAGACGCTCTCCGACCGCTTGGTAAAGCCGGACAACCCGCCCTCTTGCCGCAGGGTGTGCATCCGGTCCCGCCTGCCGGTCAGGATCTTGTGCGGATAGCACTGGTGACCCACGTCCCAGACCAGCTTGTCACGCGGCGTGTCGAACACCGCGTGGATCGCGACCGCCAGTTCCACCACACCCAGTGACGATCCCAGATGCCCGCCAGTCACACTGACGGACTCGATCACCTGATTGCGGACGTCACGCGCGACACCGGCCAAGGCTGCGTCGGACATCTGCCGCAAACTTGCGGCCTCGGTCACAAGGTCCAGATGAGGGGTCTTGGTCATGGCAGGCCTCCGGTCAAAAATGAAAATGGCGTCGCAAAGGGGATCAGCCCTGTGCGACGCCAGCCCTGTAGCCAACAGGAAGGGAACGGGGCGCGTCTGCCGGGAAGCGTGACACCCCATGACGGACCCCCGGGAAGAGGCGGTCCGACGGCGAAGGATCCGGCAGCAACGTCGCGTCGCAGCCGAACCCAAACCCGCGCCTTAGACCAGAACTGTCGGTCCGGCAGGGATCTGAAGTGACGACAGCGGCGTCGGATCGGGCTGCTGTCGGCTTTCCTCTGGCAGGGCGCGGCCGATGAAGGCGATCACGGCGATCGTCAGCCACAGGCCGATCACGAAGATGGCGGCGTAGCCTGCGCCCTTCAGCATCAGCAGCGTGACGTCGCCGGTCAGGCGGGCCTTGTCGCTGGCGCCGAGGATATTTGTCTTGTCGGACATGTCAGTCTCTCCCTCAGTTCAGGATCGGGGCATAGCCGTGGACCTGCGCCCAGGCATACCAGTTGTCGACGACCGTGCCCGTCAGCAGGATACCGATACCGCCACACAGCGGGGTCAGCACCGCGAACCACCACGCCCAGCGGTGGATGCCTTCCATCGTGGCGTTAAAGCCCATGGTCCAGCGCCAGAACAGGGCGGCGCGTTCTGTGGCCGTGCCGCGGTCGACGATCTGCTCGAGCTCTCGGTCGCCACCAAAGCGGCTGACAGCCAGGATGGTGCCGCCGTGCATGGCGAAGAGCAGGGCCGAACCGTAGAGGAACGCGATGGAGAGCGCATGGAACGGGTTGTAGAACAGGTTGCCGTAGGTGATCGAGAACAGGTTCGTCCAGTCGAGGTGCGGGAAGATGCCGTAGGGCACAGCCTCTGACCACGACCCCATCAAAATCGGCCGGATCAGGCCGAGGACGAAGATTAGCCACAGCAGAGAGGCGAAGGCCCAGCTGACGTGATGCCCCATGCCCAGCGCCGTGGCGCGGGTATAGGTGCGGATCCACCAGCTGCAGCAGCCGACGAGGAAGAAGAAGCTGGCGATCAGCCACCAGCCGCCTTCGTCCAGCGGCGCAAAGCCCAACCCGTATTCCGGGCTTGGCGGATCGAGCGAGAGCCACGCCAGATCCCGCAGGAAGATCGCGGGGTTGTAGGCCGACTGCGCCCAGAAGCTCATCCCGATGATGAAGAACCACGTGGCAAAGCCCACGACCGCGACCAGCCCGTAGGGTCCAAGGTGGACCGGCCCGACCTGCGCGTTGCCGATGATGCCCGCAAGCTTCGAGAAGGTCGCCTTTTTGGTGCGTTCGAAGTTCGTGGTCGGATCGGCAGAGACCCCCAATTCGACGGGACCCTGAACCTGAACCTGCGTAAAGATGTTTTGATATTCAGCCATTTTCCATACCTCCTTACAGGTTCACCCACCAGGGCAGCTCGTAGTACCAGTCCCACCAGACGATCCATTCCTGGAACCAGATGGTGCCGGAAATCACGATGCAGACCGCCGACCAGAACCCGGCCATCAGCGCCAGAAACAGGCCCAGACGGTGAATGCCGAGCGGCCCGATCGAATAGCCGATCAGATCGCGGAAATAGGTGTCTTCGTGGTCGGGCGTCTTGACCTCGTCGCCCTTGCGCGCCGGGTTCATCGCCGACAGGATCAGCGATCCGTGCAACGCCAGCGCCAGTGCCGTGATCCAGAAGAAGCTGATCGCGATCATGTGGGCGGGGTTGTAGTGGAAGTTGCCGTAGGCGTAGCCGGTGTTGTTCACCCAGTCGAGGTGACTGAAGATGCCGTAGGGAAATGCATATCCCCAAGCCCCCATCAGGACCGGCCGGATCACGACCAGCGTCACATAGGCAAAGATCGCGACGCCAAAGGCGAAAGGCACGTGATAGCCGATGCCCAGCTTGCGACAGATCTCGACCTCTCGCATCATCCAGCTGACGAAGCTGCCGATCGCGCAGATGGTGATGATCTGCCACAGACCGCCTTCCAGCAGGGGTGCGGCGCCAAGGCCCACCTCCAACGATGGCGGATCGATCGAGATCAGCCAGGGGTTCCATGTCGGACCCTGACTGGCGCCGTAAAAGATCAGGATTGTGCCGAGAACGGCAAAAAAGAACGTCGTGACCCCGAAGAAGCCGACGTAGAACGGCCCCACCCAGAAGTCGAACAGATCGCCGCCGACAAGCGTCCCGCCGCGGACCCGGTATTTTCTCTCGAAGCTGAGCTGTGCCATCTTCCCCTCATTCCATCAATGGACAGGCCGAGGCCCTGTCCGGCCCCCCCGGTTGCGGGCGGTCTGTCGTCCCTGTTATCTTGGTCTGCCGCGGCCGGGCTCCCCACCCGCCCGCAGCAATGGTGCGTGACGCAACTGCGTTACTGGACGGCCGCCACTTCGGGGCCGAAGGCGCGGTTGAACCAGTTCGTCTCGGGGTTCGAGAGCAGAACAAGGTGGATCATCACCGCCAGAAGGAACAGGAAGACGCCCTGTGCCACGAAAACGCGGCGCGGGTCGAAAACCAGCCAGATCTTGTAGAACTGTGCCATTGTGTTGTTCCTTCCTTACCAGCTGAACCAGGGCAGTTTGATGTAGGTCAGGATATGAGCGACCACGGCCACAGCCGTGAAAATCGCGAAACCGCTCATGTAGACCGAGTGCAATTCCTGCGCCTGCTCGTCCGTCAGACCCGTGAAAGACAGGTCACTTCTATCAGCCATCTTTTGTCTCCAAATATGAACTGACACCGCGCACCCCCCGCGGCCGGGTATTGACGGGGGCTCCTCCCCCGCCTGGTCTTCGCCGCCCGTTGGGACAGGCGAAATCGTATCCCCCTTTGACGGGGGAATGGGTTCACGCGCTGAAGATGTGCGGCGTGATGATGCGGGCCTGGGACCACGCGCTGGCGATGGGGCCCTTCTCGGGCAGCTCCATCCGGCGGGCCGCCTTCAGCGCCCAGGTCAGCAGGGACAACGGGATCGTCGCTGCGAAGATCAGCGCGAAATAGGCGTAATACTCGCGCCGGGGTGCTGCCGTGTTGCGGCGCAGGATCGGTGCGTCGGTGGTGAAATCGCTCATGATCGTCCTCCTGTCGATGTTTCGAGTGTCGCGACGGTGGCGAGGGCCACCCGGTCGCATCCGGCATCGCGCGCCGCTTTTTCGGCGGCGTCGCGCAGGGATTTCGCCGCAGAGATGCGGGTCAGGATCGGGTGTGTCGCCACGATCCGGTCAAGGGCGGCCTGCGCATCCGCATCCCACGGCAGTTGCCGCAGATTGGTGGGCGTGGCCTCTGCGCGGTCCATTTCGCTGCCCAGCGGCAGGATGTGGAACAGCGCGTCGAACAACCCGTTGCAGACCTCCTGCAGCAGGTAGGTCGCACCGGCGTAGCCCATGAAGGGCGTGCCGGTATGCCTGCGGATCGCGGCACCGGGGAAACTTGCGGGGATGAAGGCGGGCGCGGGTCCGAAGCCTGCCTTCATCTCGGCCATGTACATCTTTTCGTTGATCGACCCCATGACGATCAGCGGCTTCCTGGTGTGCATCAGGTGACGCACCTCGTCGTTGTTGGTCTTCTTGCCGCGGGTGCGGGCGACGGCAAAGGCGCAGGGAAAGCCCAGATCGCCTTCAAGGTACTTGCGGATGCCGCGGGTGTAGGTCTCGTTCGCGACGACGGCGAATTCGCAGGTCGCAAAGAAGTCCTGCGTGACCGACCGCCACAGGTCCCAGACCGGCTTCAGCGTCGAATGCTTCTCTTTCTCGATGAACGGCTCCGGGTCCAGCCCGAGCAATTCACCCAAGCTGCGCAGGAACAGCGTCGTCTGCTCGATCCCGATGGGCGCCTGCAGATAGGGCTTGCCCAGCACCTCGCACAGGCCCCGCCCGAATTCGCGGTACATGCAGACGTTGACGTCGGCATTCACCAGATTGCGCATCTCGGCCAGATGGGCGCCCAGCGGCATGACCATGTTGACCTCTGCGCCGATCCCCTCGACCAGACGCCGGATCTCGTGCAGATCCGATGGCATGTTGAACGTGCCATACATCGGCCCGAGAATGTTGACGCGGGGCGCTGCCCCCTCCTCACGCTTCTTCTCCGGCGGCATCCGCCCCTTGGTCTGCCCGAACTCGGTGAACAGCCAGGTCATCGCGCGGTCAGCGGACTCCCACTGATCCTCGTCGATGGTGCGCGGCAGGAACCGCTGGATGTTCGTGCCCTGCGGCGTGACCCCGCCACCGATCATCTCGGCAATCGATCCTGTCACGACGACGGCGGGCAGCGCCGGGTCCAGCACATCCCAGGCCCGCTTCATCGCAGCCTCGGTGCCCTCACCCATCTCGGTCTCGCCCAGACCGGTCACCACGATCGGCAATTCATGCGGCGGCAACCCGTCGGTGTAATGCAACACAGAGGTCACGGGCAGGTTTTCGCATCCCACAGGACCGTCGATGACGACCTGCAATCCCTTGACGGCACAGAAGGCATAGACCGCCCCCCAATACCCGCCGGCACGGTCATGATCTGTCACCAGCATGGGGTTACCCCCTTCTTCTGGTCGAAAATACTTCGGGGTCCGGGGCAGAGCCCCGAAAGGGGTGGGCGGGCGGGGCCCGCCGCCCCCACAAAAATCAGTGCAACGGTCATATCATCTGCTCCGCCGCAGCCGCACGCGCCTGCTTGTCCAGCTTCTTCTGGTGCTGCGCCCGGAAATCGGGCCGCAGATTGGGCGACCCTTCCCAGATGCCGGCGGTATCGCCAGTCCCGACGCCCTCGAAGAAGCCGCGCATCTTGTCCATGCGTCCCTTGCCCCCCATCGCGGCGGTGACGACCTGTTGCAGGCTGCCCGCACCCGCAGGTCCCATCAGGGGCCGGGCGGAGATCAGGTTCGTGAAATAAAGCGCCGGAATCCCCAGCTCCTTGCCACGCTGCACGACAGGCGTCGTGCCGATGGCGAGGTCCGGACGGACACCCTCCATGACGGCCAGATCGTCCTCCAGCGACGCGCGGAATTTCACCGTCACGCCCTTCGCCCGCAGCCAGTCGGCATCGACGGCGGACCAAGGCGTCCTGGGCAGGGCGGTGCCGACGTAGGGCACATGCGCACCGCTTTCGATCAGAAGACGGGCGACCAGCAGTTCGGAGCCTTCGTAGCCGGACACGGTGATCGTCCCCTTGACCTGCGCGCCCATCAGAGCGCCCTTGATCGCGGGCAGGAAGGCGTTCTGTGCGGCGGCGATCTGCGCCGGCGCGACATTATAAGCGTCGCCGATCGCGGCCAGCCAGGCGGCGGTGCCGTCATGGCCGACGGGAGCGGAGCCTATGACCGTCCGGCCTGCGGCCTGAAACTCGCGGACTGCGGCGGTATAGAACGGATGGATTGCAGCCACGACGCCGCAGTCGAGGGCGGCATAAAGCTCGCGCCATTCGCGGGTCGGGACCGTGGGTCCGGCGGCGAGGCCCATGGGGGCCAGCATCGCGCCGATCATCATCGGATCGGCGGGGAACATCTCGCCCAGCAAAGCAACGCTTGGGCGGTCCTCGGCGGCGCGGGCGGGGCGGGCGACGGGGCCGGCCTCAGCCTCGGTCCGGGCATAGTTCAGCATGGCGCCGGCGAGGACATCCTTCGCCTCGGCGTGGGTCGGGATGCCGAAGCCGGGCACGTCGATGCCGATGATCCGCACGCCGTTGATTTCCTTCGGCAACAGCCGCAGCGGCACGCCAGAGGCTGTCGGCACGCAGAGGTTCGTGACCACGATGGCGTCATAGCGTTCCGGGTCCGCCATCTCGTGAACGCTTTCGCGGATATCCTCGAAAAGCTTGCCGGTGACGAGGGATTCGGAATTGAAGGGCACGTAGCCGACGGAGCGGCGTGCGCCGTAGAAATGCGACACGAAGGTCAGGCCGTAGACGCAGCAGGCCGAGCCGGACAGCACCGTCGCCACCCGCTTCATCCGCAGGCCGACGCGCAGGGACCCGAAGGCGGGGCACATGGATTGCGGCTGGTCGTGGGGGCCTTTGGGGTAGTCTTTCGCGAATTGGTCCAACAGATCGGACTGGCCGGCAGCGCGGGCAGCGGAGTCCAGTTCGGATTTCGAGGAACAGAGGCCGGCGGTGGCTGGGGGCTCTGCCCCCGTCGCTGAAGCGACTCCCCCGAAGTATTTTTCACCAGAAGAAGCAGGGGAGGCGGTGACCAGCACCGTGCCGTCCGTGTCCTTGCTGACGTGGAAGCCTTCACGCGTCATCGTAGATGACCTCCAGGCTCGCTTTCGGTGTGCCGTGCTTGCCGCGCATGTCCAGATCTGTGGCCGGGACAAGTTTGTAGTCGCCGCCGGTGTCCTTGGCGTCGAAAAGGCCCAGCAGACCATCCTGATCCAGTGGTGTCGGGCGGACGGGCGGGGCGATGCCCACGGCCTCGGCCAGACCTTCGAACATCGGACCCCATTGCGATTCGTGGGTGCCGACGATCTGGTAGTTCGCGGATTTCTTACGCAGGTCGTCGTTCTGCGGAATGGCGGCGAGGACGGGGATCTTGACCGCTGCGGCAAAGGCCTGCGCTTCGCCCGTGCCGTCGTCCTTGTTGATGACCAGCCCTGCCACGCCGACGTTGCCGCCCATCTTGCGGAAGTATTCCACCGCAGAGCAGACGTTGTTGGCGACGTAGAGGGATTGCAGGTCGTTGGAGGCGACGAGGATGACCTTTTGCGCCATGTCGCGGGCGATCGGCAGGCCGAAGCCGCCGCAGACCACGTCGCCGAGGAAATCGAGCAGGACGTAGTCGAAGTCCCAGTCATGAAAGCCCAGCTTCTCCAGCAGCTCAAACCCGTGGATGATGCCGCGGCCGCCGCAGCCGCGACCGACCTCTGGCCCGCCGAGTTCCATCGCAAAGACGCCGCCGCGTTTGAAGCAGACATCGCCGATGGCGACTTCTTCGCCGGCCAGTTTTTTCTTGGAGGAGGTCTCGATGATCGTGGGGCAAGCCTTGCCGCCGAAGAGCAGGGACGTGGTGTCGGATTTGGGGTCGCAGCCGATCAGCAGCACGCGCTTGCCCATCTCGGCCATCATGTGGCTGAGGTTGGCGAGGGTGAAGGACTTGCCGATGCCGCCCTTGCCGTAGATTGCGATGATCTGCGTCTTGGAGGTGGGGGCGCCCTGCGGGACTTCGAGTGTGGGGGCCGCAGCCTCCTCGCGGAGGGCCTTGTCGTAGTCGCGCAGGTTCGGGACTTCGTCTTTCATGCGGCATTCCAATCGAGGATCATTTTAAGGCAGGATGTGTCGGTAAAGGCGGTGCGATAGGCGGCGGGCGCCTGCGTCGCGGGCATAGTGTGGGTGATGAGGTCGGAAAGGATCAGGTCGCCGGATTCCACCAGCGCGCGGGTGGCGATCATGTCGGCGGGTTGCCATTCGGCGCTGATGCGCAGGCGCGCTTCTTTCATGAAGGCGGGCGGGAAGGCGAAACTGAGTGCTTCGGTGTAGAAGCCGGCGAGCACGATCTCTCCACCGCGGGCGAGGCGCCCGATCAGGTCGGGCAGCAGGGCGGATTGGCCGGACACGTCGTAGATCGACTGGTAGTCGCGGCGCGGGTCCGTGGCGGGGTCGATGACTTGGTAATGCGTAGCACCTGTGCGGCGCGCAGGGTCGATTTCCCAGACGGTGGGTGCGGGTGCGCCGGACAGGACGGTCAGGCGGGCCAGCAGGCGACCGAGCGTGCCGTGGCCGACGATCAGGTCGGGGACGGCCTTGCCGGGGCCTGCCATCGCGTGGCGGGCGGTCGCGGCGAGCGCCAGAAGCGCGCCGGCGGCACCCAGGCCCTGATCGATTCGCGTCACACGGGAGGCGGCGGTCGTGACGGTCTGTGCTGCGGCCCCGAAGAGGCCGAAGGCGCCGTCGTAGCAGTTGGCCCCGGGGACGAAGACATGGGTGCCGACGGGGATGTCGGCGTCGGGACCGGCCTCGACCACCTCGCCCGCGGCCTCGTAGCCGGGGACAAGCGGGAAGCCCATGCCGGGGAACGGCGGCATCGTGCCGGTGTAGAAGAGCTTTTCAGTGCCGGTCGAAATGCCGGAGTGGCGGATCTGCACGACGACATCGGCGGCGCCGGGGGCGTGCAGGCCGACCTGTTCCAGCGTCAGCTGACCGGGAGCCTGCAGAAGGACGGCTGTCGTGTGCATGGTGCGATCCTCCTCCTGAGGACGTGGAGTGCGATGTGTCGCGTCCCGGTAACATCAACTTTAGCGAGACGCGCCAATGTGTCAACCTATTTAGACACCTTATGTGTCAATCTAGCCTTACAGTCGTCAGAACAGAGGTGACGAAGGGGCGGGCCGGGGCCGGGGCGGTGACGGCTTGCGTGAAGCCGGCCTGGCCCAGCAGGGCCGTGATCTGTGCAGCGGAACGGGCGCGCCCGGTGCGCATCGCCATGCAGTAGAGCGCGAAGTAGGCGTCGCCCGCGCGCGCAGGCGCGGACCCGCCCGTCATGGGTTCGGAAATGACCAGCCGACCGCCCGGCGGCAATGCCGCGTGGGCCGCGCGCAGCAGGGCCAGGACCGTATCGCCGGCGTGGTCATAGAGCACGCGGACGAGAGTGATCGTGTCGGCGCCTGCGGGCAGTGAATCGTCGCGGAACGATCCGGTGACGATGGTGCTGCGGTCCGTGAGGCCATCGGCGGCGAATCGGTCGGTGGCGGCGGGGGCCACGGCGGGCAGATCGAACAGCGTCAGGTGCAGATGCGGCTGCGCCGTGCCGAGGGCTGTCAGGAAGGCGCCGGTCCCGCCGCCGACGTCCATGACGCGGCGGCTGGCGGACCAGTCGATGGCCGCGATCGTGTCGGCGGCGACGAGGCGCTGGCTGTCGGCCATCAGGGCGGAATAGGTCGCGGTGACATCAGGATCGGTCGCACCACCCGCGCCGAAAACGTAGGGCCAGAAGGCGGCGAGTTCAGTCTCGACCTCGCCCCGGAAAAAGGCGACCGGGTCGGTGAGGTCGCGGTAGAGGACATCGTGGTGGGCGATCATGCCTTGCAGGCCGGGCACGCCGGCGAGCGCCGCACCGCGGGTGGTCAGGGACCACAGGTCGCGCGACCGGCGCAGCAGGCCGAGGGAGGCGGCGGCGTTCAGCAGGACCGTCATCCGGTCGAGCGGGATACGGCTGCGGGCGGCGAGGGTCGCGGTCGCGGCAGGTGAGTCGAGCAGCTGCGCGGGCAAGTCGAGGCGCACGAGGGCGAGCAGGACCTGGCTGTGGCAGAAGCCTGCGACGAGGTCGAACATCGCCTCGCCTTCGGATCTGACGATGCGGCGCAACAGAGGAATCCGGGCGGCGCGGGCCTGAAAGGCGGGGTCTGCGATCAGGCGCAACACGCGTTGGCGCAGGCCGGGGCGCGGGCTGCGCGACATCAGATCGGCGGTCGCCGTCATTCGCCCGGCACGGCGCTGCGCGCCACGGCAGGCACGAGGCGGTCGGCGTAGGCGCGGACCATCTGGGCAAGCGCCGCCTCGCCGGGGCAGGCGGGGATGGAGGAGATCGCACCGGCCAGCATGTCGTCGAAGCGCGCGACGGCGCCGTGAATTCCAAGCCGCGCCACGGCGTTGGGGCGGCCGTGCAGGTCGTCCTGACCGGCGGGCTTGCCCAATTCGGTTGCGTCGCACAGCGCGTCGCGCAGGTCGTCGGCCACTTGAAAGGCTTCTCCGATGCGGTCACCGAGTTCGGCCCAGGGTTCGCCAGCCTGACCGGCGGCGATGGCGCCCATCTGGGTCGCGGCGATGAAGAGCGCGCCGGTCTTGGACCGGTGGTAGGCGGCGAGGTCGATCTGATCCTCGGATTCCCACCCCTGCCCGGCGCAGATGCCAAAGGGCATGCCGGTGCGGGTGGCCAGCACGTCGATGAGCGCCACGGCGCGGTCGGGGGCAAGGGCAGCGGCGCGGGCCAGCACCTGAAAGCCCATGACGATCAGGCTGTCGCCGGTCAGAACGGCCAGCGGTTCGGAAAAGGCGCGGTGCAGCGCGGGCTTGCCGCGGCGGGTGTCGGCGTCGTCGAAACAGGGCAGGTCGTCGTGGACGAGGCTGGCGCAGTGAATGACCTCCAGCGCCGCGGCGGCCGCGTCGGCCAGCGCCGGGCGGTCGTCGCCGCAGGCCATGGCGACGGACAGCAGGATCGTGGGCCGGATGCGCGCGCCGCCGGGTGTGACGGCGTAGTGCAAGGCAGCTGACAGGCGAGAGGGCGCAGGGCCACGCTGGCCGGAGTGGATGGCCATGGCCACGGCGGCGTCGATCCGGTCTGACAGGCGCATCGGCCACATCCTTTGATAACTGTAATCTAAATTAGACACCGCAATGTAAACTAGACTGGACACATTTGGATTCCGAGTCAACAGTCGGGTTGAAGGAGAGGCGCGATGGAGACGCAGGCCAAGGTTGTGATCGTGGGGGCCGGGATCGGCGGGCTGGCGGCGGCCATGCTGTTGGCGCACGCGGGCTGTGCCGTCACGGTGATCGAGGCGCAGGCCACCCCCGGCGGCAAGATGCGGACCCTGGCGACGGAGGCCGGGCCGGTCGATGCGGGGCCGACGGTGCTGACACTGCGGCCCGTCTTCGACGCACTGTTCGCAGATGTGGGCCTGCGGCCGGAGGATCATCTGACGCTGCGCCCGCTGGACACGTTGGCGCGGCATTACTGGCCCGATGGCGCGACGCTGGACCTGATGGCCGATGCGGGCGACAGCGCCGCGCGGATCGCGCAGGTCTTCGGTGATGGCAGTGCCGACGATTTTCGCCGCTTCAGCGCGCGGGCGGCGCGGCTTTTCGCGGCCTTCGAGGTGCCGATGATGCAGGCCGCGCAACCGTCGCAGGCCGATCTGGTCCGGCGGGTGATCAGGCAGCCGCGGCTGGCGCTGGACATGGCGCCGCACAAGACGCTGGCGGGGCTTGTCGCGTCGTCGTTCCGAGAGCCCCGTCTGGCGCAGCTTTTTGCGCGCTATGCCACCTATGTCGGCGGCAGTCCCGGCGCCTCCCCTGCCCTGCTGTCCCTGATCTGGGAGGCGGAGGCGCGCGGCGTCTGGACGGTGGATGGCGGGATGCATGCGCTGGCTTTGACGCTGTCGCGGCTGGCCGAAGGGTTCGGCGCGACGTTTCGCTACGCGACACCTGTGCGGCGGATCGTCAAGCAGGGCGGCAAGGTCAGCGGCGTGGATACGGAGACGGGGTTCGTGCCCGCCGACATGGTGCTGTTCAATGGCGATCCGGCGGCGCTGCAGGCCGGTCTGCTGGGACCTGCGCCCAAGGCCGCCGTGGCCGAGGCTGCGGTGATGCCGCGCAGCCTGTCGGCGCATGTCGCGAGCTTTGCCGCCGTGCCGGAGGGGGTGCCGCTGGCGCATCACACGGTCTTTTTCGCGGACGACGCAGAGGCGGAGTTCGCCGCCATCGCCACGGGCGCTGTGCCGCAGGACGCCACGCTTTACATCTGTGCGCAGGACCATGACGCCGCCCCCGGCGCGCTGCAGCGGTTCGAGATCATTCGCAATGCCGCCCCGCTGGGCGAGCGCCCGACACCAGAGGATTTTTCATGTCAGACACTGATGTTCGACCGCCTGCGGCAGTTCGGCCTGCACTTTTCCCCCGGCCCGGTGACACTGACCGGGCCGGGGGACTTTGCCCGGCTGTTTCCCGGCAGCAGAGGATCCCTTTACGGGCGATCCCCGCAGGGGCTGACGGCGGCCTTGCAGCGGCCGACGGCACGGACGGCGGTGACGGGTCTGTATCTGTGCGGCGGGGGGACGCATCCGGGGGCGGGCGTGCCGATGGCCACACTCTCCGCCCGGCATGCGGTCGCGATGATGCTGAGCGACCATGCTTCAACCTTGACGTCCCGGCAGGCGGATACGCGTGGTGGTATGTCGACGGGATCAGCGAAGACGGGCAAAAAGCCGTTTCCGTCATAGGGTTCATCGGGTCGGTGTTCAGCCCGTGGTACGCGTGGTCAGGGCGGCGCGATCCGGCGAACCATTGCTGCATCAACGTGGCGACCTATGGCCCCGGCGGGCGCTTCACGATGACCGACCGGGGCCGCGCGGCGCTGTCGACGACGCGGGACACGCTGCGCGTCGGCCCGTCGCAGATGCACTGGGACGGGCAGTCGCTGGTCATCACCATCGACGAGGTCAGTGGCCCGCCGGTGATCGCGCGCGTGCGCGGCACGATCACGGTGACGCCGCGGGCGATCACGGGGGTGGAACTGCCGCTGGCGGCGGACGGCGGGCATGTCTGGCGACCCTTTTCGCCGATCAGCGACATCACCGTGGCGCTGGAGGCGGAGGGCTGGCAGTGGTCGGGGCATGGCTATTTCGACGCCAACTTCGGCACCCGCGCGCTGGAGGATGATTTCGATTTCTGGACCTGGGGGCGGTATCCGACGGCGGCGGGGGCCACCTGTTTCTACGACGCGGTGCGGCGCGACGGCAGCCGGTTCGACACCGCCATCGCCTTTGGTCCCGACGGGTCCGCCCAGCCTGCGGAGGCACCGCCGCGCACCGCGTTCAAGCGATCGCTGTGGCAGGTGAAACGAGAGACGCGGGCCGATCCGGGGACGGTGCCGCAACAGGTGCTGGGGATGCTGGATGCGCCGTTCTACAGCCGCTCTGCCGTGCGGACGCAGCTGAACGGCGAGACGGTGACGGGCGTGCACGAGGCGCTGGACCTGACCCGGTTCCGCAATCCCTTGTTGAAGCCGATGCTGGCGTTCCGCGTGCCCCGACGGCCCGGCTGGTCGGAACCGCGCAGGGACGGCTGACGTTTGACCCTGCTGCAGATCAAAGGGGGCGCGCATGGCCAAGACGACCGAGAACCGCCTGCCGGACGGGGCCAGCAAGGCCGAACCCCGTGTCGCGCAATTCGAAGCCCTGTCGCAGGCCATGTCGTCTGGCGAGCGGCTGATCCCGCCCGTGCTGCTGACCGGTCAGGCGCGGCGCGAACACATCCGCAGGACACTGCGCGAAGACCACGCCACCCGGATCGAGCAGCAGGCCAGCGGCACGCGGGATAAGTTCGACACCCTGTCCAAGGACGTCTTCAAGTTCTTTCGCGGCACGGCCCTGCTGTTCTACCGCGACATGGCGGGCGAGGATCCGGCGATGCCGACGGTGCTTGCGCTGGGTGACGTCCACCCCGAGAATTTCGGCGTGATGCCCGACGCGCACAACGTGCCTATCTTTGGCGTCAATGATTTCGACGAGGTGCTGTATGCGCCCTTTACCTGGGACATCAAGCGCGGGGCCGTGGGGTTCTGGATCGCGGCGGAACAGGTCGCGGGTGCGAAGAAAAGGCAGCGCAAGCGCATCGTGAAGCATTTCGTCAAAGGCTATCTGCGCGCGATGAAGGATTACGCCCGCCACGCGACCGAGAAGAACGACAACTACCGGCAGGACAATTCGCCCAAGGTGATCCGCCGCCTGTTTGCGCAGGCCTGGGAGGACCGGAAGGACTGGCTTTGGGGCGATTACCTGAAGCCCAGCGGCAAGGGGTTCCGGGCCGACGACGAATTGCAGCCGATCAGCGGCGAGATCGAAAAGTTCCAGCAGGCGATCTATGATCTGGCCAAGGCCAACGATCTGGACGTGCCGGACCGCAGCCCCGAGCTGAAGGTGAAGGACGTCTGCGTGCGGCACGGTCAGGGGACGGCGTCTCTCGGGCTGCCGCGCTATTACGTGCTGCTGGAGGGGCCGTCGCAGGACGCGACCGACGACATGATCGTGGAGTTCAAGCGGGCGCGGACCTCTGCCCTGCAGGGGCTGACGCCGCCGACGGAGTTTCACGCGGGCGACCGGGCGGACCGGATCGCGCACGGGCAGAAGGTGCAGCTGGCGCATGGCGATGTGTTCTATGGTGCCGTCACCATCGACGGCGACAGCTATATGAGCCGTGAACGCGCACCATTTCGCGATGACATCGATCTGGACGATCTGTCGGACAAGACGTGGCGCAAGTATGCGCGCGTTTGCGGGGCGGCACTGGCACAGGCCCATGCGCTGTCAGACGATCTGGGGCAGGTCGATTACGATGTGGAACCGTCGATCCTTGCCGCTGCCAGCCCGCGCAAGCTGTTCGTGGCCGATATCCAGCGCTGGACCAAGGAGGCCGCAAAGCGCCTGCACCGGGATCACAAGATGTTCCGTCAGGATCACGCGGCAGGCGCCTTCGACCGGGTCGACATCAACTATCGCTAGACGCGGCAGCCCTAGTCCAGTGCTGCCACAACGGCCCGGATGACGGTGGCGGCATTCGTGGCGGCCAGCGCCATGAAGGTGCCCATCTCGTTGGCCCCCTCGCCCCCGCCCGCGAGGTCGGACAGCGACCGGAAGGCGATGAAGGGGGTGCCGTTGGCAAAGGCGACCTGTGCGACGGCGGCGCTTTCCATGTCCAGCACCTGTGCATCGAAGGTGGCGAAGGCGTGCTGCCGCAGGGCGGCGTTGTCGACGAACATCGGACCCGAGACGCCGTTGCCGCCGACCACGATCTTGGGCGCCTTGGTCAGGCAGGCCTGATCCGGCGTGCAATCGGACAGGGCGACGTCGGCGGCAACGGTCTGCGCCAGCGTCAGCAGATCGGGATCGACGGGGAACCAGAAGCTCATGTCTGGCTCGCTCAGCCCGTCGGCCATGACGCCGAAGGGAACGGTGAAGGTCATGCCGAAATTGGGAAATGCGCTGGTCATCCAGGGTGGCATGGCAAAGGCGCCGTCAGTGTCGCGCGCGGCGACGCCCTGCAGGTATTGCCCCCACTGGCCGGGAATCACCACGTCACCGATGGCCAGATCGGGATCGACCCCCCCGGCGATGCCGGAAAACAGGATCCGGTCGATGGTGAAGTGATCCAAGGCCAGTTGCGTCGTCATGGCGGCATTCACCATGCTGACGCCGGACATGAACATCACGACCTGCTGACCCGCCAGTTGCCCGGTCGTGAAGCTGACCCCGTTCAGCGTCTGCGTCGCCGTGTCGGTCAGCCCGTCCTGCAGCGCCGCGATTTCCGGCGGAAAGGCCGAGATAATGGCGGTGCGGTGCGTCGCGTCCTGAGCGCTTAGCGGGCCGGCCAGCGACAGGGTCAGGATCGTGCAGGCAGCGTGGACAGGCAGGCGGTGCATCGGTATCTCCGGTCTGGGGTGTATCGACCATGCTGCATGTGGTTTGCGGGATCGCAAGTGCGGGCGGGTGGCTTTCGCCCCGGCGGTGGGTCAGGGCCTGCCGGATGTCGCAAATTTCAGCAGGAACGCGTTCGCATGGCCTATCCCGACCTTTATATCCTGCGCCACGGCGAGACGGTCTGGAACCGCGCGGGGCGGATGCAGGGGCATCTGAACGCGCCGCTGACAGAACTTGGCCGCGATCAGGCCCGGCGTCAGGGGCAGGTGTTGCAGGGGCGCGATCTGACGGGGTTCGGCTTCTGGACCTCGCCGCTGATGCGGGCGGTCGAGACGGCGGGGCTGGCGCTGGCCGAAATCGCCGTGGAGGTCCGGACCGACGACCGCCTGCGCGAGATCGACGTGGGCGACTGGCAAGGGCGGCTCCGCGCGGAGCTTTCGCCCCCCGATCCGGACGCCCCCCGCCCCGGCCCCGACGGCGATCTGAGCCTGTACGCGCGGGCCCCCGGCGAAGGGCTGGCAGCCGTTACAGCCCGGGCGCGGGCGTTCCTCGATGATCTGGACGGCCCCGCCGTCGTTGTCTGCCACGGCATCGTCAGCCGCATGCTGCGCTGTGCGGCACTGGGTCTGGACACCGCCGCCTGGACCGATCTGCAGGGCGGACAGGGCAACGTGTTTCACCTGTCGCGCGGGCGGATGGAGGAGTTGCGCTAGCCCCCGTTTGGCGCTAGATCGGCGCCTGCGGGTGGTTAGCTCAGTTGGTAGAGCGTTTCGTTTACACCGAAAATGTCGGGGGTTCGAGCCCCTCACCACCCACCATCTTCCAGTGACGCAGCGAGGGGCAGTCTCGATTTTGGGTGACTGCCGGATACGGCAGCCCGTGTAGGTTGCTACGTAACCACGCGCACCCCTCATTGATTTCATTTATGAAAATCACTTTGCTGCGCCCAAAGGTCTGCGCGGTATTCGCCCAAAGTCTTGCGCGTTTAGCGAATAGTCTTGCGCACCAACCTCGCCGCCAGAAGCCAGCGAATTGCCTGATTTTTATTACGTGAAATCCGGCTCGGCGTCCAGCCAGTAGAAAAGCCAGAAGCCGCCAAGGCATCCCTTGGCGGCTTTCATGTAGATAGCGCCCGACGACGGGCTTTGGTTAGATTGGCAAAACTCTCATCAGCTGGGCGATGTCACCGGTTCGGATCAAATGCCCGCGCGATGACTTGCCGGCGGGCTGCGACCCAACCGATGTGATTCCGTGACTCGCAAGCGTGGCAAGAAGCTTTCTGGACGTAGTCTGCCCTTCCTTTGCCAAATCCGAGACGACTTGGAATTCCCGGCGAAATCTCGCGACGGAATCCTCGGTAATTTGCCAGACGTCGAACGAACTTCGCCTGCCCTTGGTCGCAAAAAGCAGGCCCTGAGCTGCTGCCGGTTTTGTGGACACGAAGATAAGATCGTGACCATTGAACTGGAGAGTGGATATGACGAGACGGAAGTTTAGCCGCGAGTTCAAGATCGAGGCGGTAAGGCTGGTGACCGAGCGAGGCGTTGCGGTCGCTCAGGCGTGCCGGGACCTGGATCTTGCGGAGAGCGTGGCTCGCGTCGCTGGATGCGGGAATTGATGGGAGCGCCTGTTGCGGCGTTTCCCGGCAATGGCTTGCAACGCGCAGAATTGGCCGAGATTGCGACCCTGAAGAGAGAGGTCGCCAAGCTCAAGGCGGAGCGTGACATCCTAAAAAAGGCGGCAGCTTACTTCGCGCGGGAAGCGACATGACGTTCGCTTACGTGGCAAAGCATCGGCACATTTGGCCGGTCAGCTGGATGTGCGCGGTGCTGGGCGTCTCCCGATCCGGCTTTCATGCCTGGCTCAGAAGGCCGATAAGCGAACGCGCGGCTCAGGATGCAAAGCTCGTCCAGTCGATCGACAAGAGCTTCAAGGCCAGCGATCGCACCTATGGCGCCCGCCGGGTCTGGCGTGACGTTCTGGAAGAAGGTCTCGCATGTGGACTGCACCGGATCGAACGCTTGATGCGGCTAAATGCAATGAGAGCGCGGCCCAAACGCCGCGGGAACCCGAAGGATGACGGCGAGCGGTCGGTCATCGCCGACAACATCCTTGACCGCGACTTCACAGCAGACCGGCCGAACCAGAAGTGGCTTGCCGACTTCACCTACATCTGGACCGCAGAGGGCTGGCTCTACGTGGCGGTCGTGCTGGACCTGTTCTCCAGGGTTCGCCATTGTGCTTGAACCAATGGCGCATCAATGGCTCACCGTCGGCTGGTCCATGAAGGCGGAACGGGATGCTTCACTGGTCATGGATGCGCTGATCCCTCTCATGGTTTGCCAGTCATTCCACCGGAATGACCTGCAAACCACTGCCGGGCAGCGGATGGCCGTCTGGCGGCGCGGAAAGGCTGACGCGCTGCTCCATCACTCAGACCAAGGATCGCAATATACCAGTGAGCAGTTTCAGCGCCTGCTGCTGGACAACGGCATCATTTGCCGGGTGAGCCGTGCAGGCAATGTGTGGGACAACTCAGCAATGGAGAGCTTCTTCTCGTCGCTGAAGATCGAACGGACAGCCCGCAAGGTCTACCGCACCCGTGACGCGGCACGCGCCGACGTGTTCGACTACATCGAGCGCTTTTACAATCCGAGGCGACGGCATTCGAAGCTGGGCTATCTCAGCCCTATGGCGTTCGAGGACCGAGCTATGCAAACCTAACCCGGTGTCCACGAAACCGGCAGCAGCTCAAGTTGAAATCCCGTTAACCTTATTTGCGCCATGTTTGCCAATTATCCAGACCTTCGACACTTCTGGGTTGAGTTGGGTTTATGGTTATGTATCTGGTCTGGACGAAGACACATCCTTTAAGACGCGGTCGCTCACTTGCGTGTGCTCGTATGATACCTCTTCAGGAAGAACTGTAGGATGCAGATGTCCATGTTGAGGGTGCCTGCAGCGCTCGTTCTGCTTGCTGCAGCCGGCGTGGCAATCGCGCCGCAGATGACCAATCACATCTCGTCGGCGGCTGTCGTGAACGCGCCGCTCGTTTCTGTCTATGCGCCTTTTGATGGCACGATCATGACAGCCAGTCTGGGAGCGGCGGCACCAATTCTGGCGGGAGATACGATCGCAGTCATCAAGGATGCCCGCAGCCAGAGCGTGAACCTGCGCTCGCTTAGAAGCGAGATCGCGACCACATCAGGCGAAATCTCGGGCATCGAAACCCAGCGGCGACGCATGCAGGACCTGAAGGCCGATCTGATCAAGCGACGTTCGGATCAGGTGAACGCCAAGACGATCTGGTTTGGTCCGCGTCTGGAAGAAGCGCAGGCCGACGTGGCTGTCGCCGCGGCAGAGGTCAGCCGGACGCAGGATGCCGCCCTTCGGATTGCACAGTTGGAAGGGAAAGGCAGCGTCACGAAACGTGATGTCTTGGCGGCCGAAGCGGATCTGGCCGCGGCCCAAGCGCGGCACGCCCATGAGGTGGCAACGGTCAACCGCCTTGAGGTCGAACGCGATTATCTTCAGACCACAGACAGCATCGATCTTGCGACGAACAGCCTGGAACAGTTGAATTACCGGCTGGACGAGATCGCCCTGCGGGACGCCGATCTTTATACGCGGCTGCTGACGCTGCAGACCCGCCGTGCGGCGCTGCAGGGTGAGATTTCTGGCCTCGAACTCGAGAAGGCGCGCAACGACACGTTCTCTCCAAAGTCGGTGGCCGATGGCATCATCTGGGAGGTGTCTGGCCAAGTCGGAACAAACGTCGCGTCTGGCGAACAGATTGCCCAGGTGCTCGACTGTTCGCGCCGGTTTCTGGAGGTCATGATCAGCGAGACTTACACCCAGAGCATCCGGCCCGGCGACGACGTCTCTGTGCAGCTGAAAGGTGATAAGGATCGCTTCAAGGCTGTGGTCTATGCCGTCTACGGCAGCGGCGCACGGCCGAACCGCAAGATGCAGGCTGCGCAGCCGCGGATCGAAACACCCGACGGATTGCGCGTGATCGTCGGCATCGGCGGTGCGGACGTGTCTGCGCCCGGCGTGGCGCGATCCTTTTGTGATGTCGGCCGTTCGGCCGAAGTGCATTTCGCGATGAAGTCGATCTCTGCCGTGTCGAACCTCGTCTCTTCGTTGCGGGATATGGCTGGTTTCGCGCCGGTGATGACGGCCAAACTGGAGGATTCCGACAGCCCGACGACGGTCAACTGAGATGCCGCTGTATCTGATCCCGCTGACATTGGTCGTGGCGGCGGGTTTGTTGGCTCCCCGTCAGTGGCTCAGCGGACCCGGGGTCCGCAAAGGCGCGGTCTGGACTCTGCTCGCCGCGGTGACACTGGTGCTCTTGCGCTACCTTTACTGGCGCGTGACAGCGACACTCCCGGGGCCTGCCTCGGGGATCGGAGAGACCCTGTTCGCGTGGACGCTGTTTCTGATCGAGATGGCGGTCTGGTTCGACACCGCAGTGCTGTTCGCTACCCTGTGCCGGCGGCGCGACAATTCCGCGCTGGCCGATGCAGGCGAAGCGGCCCTGCGCGCGGCCGCCCCCGCTGAGCTGCCCACTGTCGATGTGTTCATCGCGACCTACAACGAAGACCTCGACGTGCTGGAGAAGACCATTCTGGGTGCCTTGGCCCTTGATTGGCCACGCGACCGGTTGCGCGTCTGTGTGCTGGATGACGGCAAGCGCGACTGGCTGCGCGACTACTGCGCACGAAAGGGTGCCGACTACTTTACCCGTGACAACAACGCCCATGCCAAAGCCGGGAACATCAATGCCGGGATCGCCCGGACCGATGGCACCTATTTCATGGTGCTGGACGCGGACTTCGTGCCGCAGCAGAATTTTCTCTACCGGGCGATGGGGCTGTTCGACGATCCACGCGTCGGCATCGTGCAGATCCCCCACAGCTTCTACAATGCCGACCCGATGCAGATCAATCTGGGCATGCGCAAGGCAATGCCGGACGATCAGCGCATGTTCTTCGGGTCCATCATGGAAGGGCGCGATGGCTGGGATGCGGCCTTTTGTTGCGGATCGAACTCCGTCACCCGCCGCAGCGCCATCGAGGCCGTGGGCGGCGGCTTGCCGACGGGGTCGATCACCGAAGACATGCTGCTGACCCTGGCGATGCTCCGCCACGGGTTTGTCACCCGCTATCTGAACGAGCGTCTGGCGGTCGGCCTGGCACCTGAATCCTTGAGCGCAATGTATGTGCAGCGCGCCCGCTGGGCCCGTGGTGCGATCCAGATCCTCTATCTGCGCGACGGACCATTCGGGCCGAACCTCAAGCTGCACCACCGAATCCTGTTTCTTCCGCTGCACTGGATGATCCAGCCGGTGATGACGATCACCTCGCTCGTGGTGCCGGCGATCTGTCTGTGGACTGGCTGGTCGCCGCTGCCGATGACGCCGACGGTCGAGTTGATCGACTACCAGGTGCCAACTCTCATCGCGACGCTGCTTGCGCTGCGGCTGCTCGACCCGAAAAGCTTCTTTCCACTCGCGGCGACCGTGCCCGCAGCCTTGCAGGCGCCACGGATTCTGCCGACCATCGTGACAACACTGATCCGGCCGCATGGTCATGCCTTCAAGGTCACGCCAAAGGGCCGCGCAGCCCAAGGCCAAACAGTTGACCGTCTGATGATCTATGCACCCCTCGCGCTGATCATCATCACCGCTTTGGGGTTCGTCGCGAATGCAAGTTACAATACCCGTATCGTGCTGTCGGCGGACCAGATGCCACTCCTGACGTTTTGGGGGATCGTCACCATGATTATCCTGTCGGTGGTTCAGGTCGCCGCAGTGACCGCACCGTCACAGGACGAAGCAGAGCATTTTCCCGTCGACATCCCCTGCTTCATCGGCACACGCCCGAACCAAAACGTTACCGCGCGGCTTGAATGGCTGTCGGTCTCTGGTGCCGGTCTGCGTCTGCCAAACCTGCAAGACGTCGGCTACAACTTTCGCTGGCTTCGCATCGATATCCCGAAACTCGGTCAGATCGCAGCCTATGTCGAGAATCAGGATGAGACCCTCATTCAGATTTCCTTCGCTGACCTCGACGACGTTCACCGCGACATCCTGATCAGAATGCTGTTCACGCAGGGCCTCGACAATTCTACGCAGGCAGCAGGCGCTTTTGCTGTGACATATGGCATTCTTACACGGATTCTGCGGCGGCATGATGCTGAAGTTGTAAAAGACATTCGTCCTGCACACACAGCACCACCGAAATGGATTATGGCAGCGGTCGCTCATTGAAAGTTATTTGCAATAGCAGCCGTATAGCAACCTCAGCGAAAGCGCGCTTTGTCCGCACACCGGATCTCGCCGCAAAGCGCAGCGAAGGTCGGCTTACCGCCCTTTCTATAATAAGATCGAACATGCAAACCGTAGTTTCACTACGAGATAGGACGGACGTTGATCTGACTACTCCGGTCTACCTTTGGGACAGGTGACGATCCAATACGAAATCGACGAAAGTGCTGGCGGCCCCAATCGCAAGGCGGGCATGGCGTGGTTGAAGCCCCTTGAATTCTCGCCCGCGACCATGGCCCTTGCCGTATGCATTCCGCAACGGAGCGAGAGAGTGAGCGATATTCCCCAAGCTGGTCAAAATACCTATAATTTCATTCGCGCCTCTGGCGCTCTCGTCGATCCCGTCCGTCATGATCTTGATCTCATTGCGGAGGAGCTTCAGCAGTTCGGGGATCTCCGCCTTTTCTGAATATTCTACCCTCCGATCATCCAAGATCAGCTTGCAGCAGCTCTCTACGATTTCCTTGGCCAAGGCGATCGCCTCGCCTGGCTCGCTGTCGCCGATACGCTCAAGGCGCCGTAAATCCTCGTAGAGCGTGTCCGAGTTCAAGGTAGCCGCGACGGCCTTGATGCGCTGGACCGATCCACCCAAGGCGTGAACCTTGAGTTGCGGCACATAAGCCGGCCGTCCATCGATGATGGCATCCTCGACGAGCTCCCACCCGTCAGCCCGTAGGTGACCATTGAACGCCCTGGCGAGCGCGTCCTGCTCCAAGTCGTCTTTGCGAACGATGGGATGAAGAACCTCGCAGATGAACGTCAGGAAGATATCCTCATCGGCAGCATAGAGACGTAAGCGCGGGTCACTGTAGACCCAGTCCTGTGGCCAGTCGAAGTTGTTGATGCAGTGCTGCCAGATGTCCTGCTGGGCGTTCTGGAACCGGCTGTCATGAGAAGGTAGGGAGGTCAGATTAAAGATGCGGCTGAGGAAAGCGATTTCATTTAAGGCACCGTGCCAGACAGTTTCCCTGGCACGCATCTCATCGAGGATGGCCGCGCGCGTCCGTTCGCCGATCTTCCCGTTCGGTAGGCGCCGATCCGGCGGCGGCGCACGCATCGGCGAGATCGCCGCGCTCACCCAGTATCCATTGTCCTGGCCCGCGACGACCTTGAGGTTCTTCGAGATGATCCCGGCGATCTCGTCCCGGCGGTCCTCGAACGATACGAAAACGCTGACCGGGACGCGAAGGAAGACAGTCCAGAGCTCGGTGCCACCGTTCCAGTTGTCGTAGCCAACTTCCTCGATCTCGATATCCGCCTGGCTCATAGCGCGGAGGGCATCGTGCTCACCTTTCTGGCGAAGGAGTTCCGCCACGGTGGGCAGGCTGCCTTCGATCTCGCGTCTGATGCTCAGGTATCTCATAGGTATCGGCATTGCCCGCGCAAACCTTTAGGAAAATCGCGCAACCTTTTGGGTATCGCGCACGATTATGCGCGATCCTACAGCCCGTCAGAAATCCAGATTCTCGACGTTCAGGGCGTTGTCCTGAATGAAGATCCGGCGCGGTTCGACGACGTCGCCCATCAGCTTGGTGAACAGATCGTCCGCCTCGGCCACGTCGTCGACCTTGACCTGCAGCAGGGTGCGGGCGTCGGGGTCGAGGGTGGTTTCCCAAAGCTGCTCTGGGTTCATCTCTCCCAATCCCTTGTAACGCTGCAGCGACAGGCCGCGTTCACCTTCTTCGAGGATCGCGGCCAGCAGGTCGAGGGGGCCGTGAATCAGCTGGCTGCGGTCCTTGCGGACCAGCGTCGCGGGCAGGTCGTAGACGTCCTGCAGAGCCTGCGTGAACGTGCCGGTCTTGCGCGCCTCACCCGAGCGCAGCAGGCCGCCGTCGAGGGTGCGGACTTCTTCCACGCCGCGCAGGATGCGGGCGAGGCGAACGCCGTGGTCCTGCGTGATCCGGCCCTGCCAGCCGCGTTCCCATTCGAGCGCGATCAGGTTCAGGCGCACGGCGATCTTGTCGGCGACACCTTGCAGGTTTTCTGCCACGGCACCGGGGGCAAAGGCCCCGGCAATAGCGGCCTGTTCGAGAATATGGCGCGGGTAATGCGTTGGAAACGCATCCAGAACCCGCTTGAGCTGACGCGCATCGTCGACCACACGGCGCAGGTCCGCACCGCTGATTTCCTCGCCGTTGCCCTGACGCAGCATGGCGCCTTCGATGCCCTGTTCGATCAGGTATTCGTCCATCGCGGCTTGGTCTTTCAGGTAGACCTCTGACTTGCCGCGCGCGACCTTATAAAGCGGCGGCTGCGCGATATAGAGGTAACCGCCCTCGATCAGTTCCGGCATCTGGCGGAAGAAGAAGGTCAGCAAAAGGGTGCGGATGTGCGCGCCGTCAACGTCGGCGTCGGTCATGATGATGACCTTGTGATAGCGCAACTTCTTGATGTTGAACTCATCCCGCCCGATGCCGGTGCCCAGCGCCATGACGAGGTTGCCGATTTCCTGGCTGCCCAGCATCCGGTCGAACCGCGCGCGTTCGACGTTCAGGATCTTACCTTTCAGCGGCAGGATCGCCTGCGTGCCACGATCCCGACCGGTCTGGGCGGACCCGCCGGCAGAATCGCCCTCGACGAGGAAGACTTCGGTTTTCGACGGGTCTTTTTCAGAGCAATCCTTCAGTTTCCCGGCAAGGAAGTTCACGTCCATCGCGGTCTTGCGGCGGGTCAGGTCGCGGGCCTTTCGGGCGGCCTCGCGGGCCAGTGCGGCCTCCACGATCTTGCCGACGACGACCTTGGCGATGCTCGGGTTCTCCTCGAACCACTCGGCCAGTTTTTCACCGACGAGGTTTTCGACCGCAGGGCGGACCTCGGAGCTGACCAGCTTGTCCTTGGTCTGGCTGGAGAATTTCGGATCGGGCACCTTGACCGACAGCACGCAGGTCAGACCTTCACGGGCGTCATCGCCGGTAAAGCTGACCTTTTCCTTCTTCGCGATGCCTGACGTCTGGGCATAGTTGTTGATCGTTCGCGTCAGGGCGGCGCGGAAGCCGGCCATATGCGTGCCGCCGTCGCGCTGCGGGATGTTGTTGGTGAAGGGCAGCACCATTTCGTTGTAGCTGTCGTTCCACCACATCGCGACTTCGATCCCGATATCGTCACGCTCGCCGCGCACATAGATCGGTTCCGGCAGGATCGAGGATTTCGACCGGTCGAGGTATTTCACGAATTCCTTGACGCCACCTTCGTAGAACAGTTCGGTCCGCAGGGGTTCTGCGGGGCGTTCATCTTCCAGAATGATCCGCACGCCGGAGTTCAGGAACGCCAGTTCGCGCAGACGCTTTTCCAGCGTATGGAAATCGAAGTCGCGGTTGGAGAAGGTTGCGAGGCTGGCGAGGAAGCGGACTTCCGTCCCCTTGCGGCCATTGGCATCGCCTTCAACGCGCAGGCTTTCGGTCGTGTAACCCCCTTCGAAGCGGGCGTAATGCTCTTTGCCGTTGCGCCAGATGCGCAGTTCCAGATAGTCGGACAGGGCGTTGACGACAGAGACGCCGACGCCGTGCAGACCGCCAGACACCTTGTAGGAATTGCTGTCGAATTTGCCGCCCGCGTGCAGCTGGGTCATGATGACCTCGGCCGCCGAAACGCCCTCTTCCTTGTGCATGTCGACCGGGATACCGCGGCCGTTGTCACCGACCGAGACCGAGGAATCCGCGTTGATGCGGACATAAACGTGGTCGGCGTGACCGGCCAACGCCTCGTCGATGCCGTTGTCGACGACTTCGTAGACCATGTGGTGCAGGCCCGACCCATCGTCGGTGTCACCGATATACATGCCGGGCCGCTTGCGGACGGCTTCCAACCCCTTCAAAACCTTGATGGAATCAGCGCCGTATGCGGCATTTTCGGCGGTATCGTCGGACATGCGGGAATTTCCTGTCTATTACCCGCAAAATATATGCTTTTTGTCAGACTATGTCACGCCTGACGCACCATATTTTGTGGCCCCGCACAGCGCGGCGCGCTAGTCGCGCAGCGCCCGGTTCAGGTTCAGCGCCGGGGTCAGCACGGACGCGTCCGTATCCACCAACCCGCGCAGCTTGGCAGAGGTCACATCGGTGTCGGTCATGTCGGCACCGGTCAGGCGCGCGCCGGTCAGATCGGCCCCGGCGAGGTTCGCCGTGGACAGGTCGGCGCCGCTGAAATCAGTGCCTGTCAGGATCGCAAAGCTGAGCACGGTCCGCACCAGCCGGGCGCCGGTGAAATCGGCGCCTGTCGCAATCGCGCCGGTCAGATCACCCCGCATCAGACCCATGGATTGATTCCCCAGTTCCGCCCCCAGATCGGCCCCGGTGAACAGCGCGCCGGTCAGATCGGCCTTGGTAAAATTGCCGGAGGCCAGCGCATCGGTGAAATCCGCACCCCGCGCCGATGCGCCGATCAGCTGGGCTTGAAACAGATGCGCCCCGCGCAGGCTGGCGTCGTCCAGACGCGCCTCCATCAGCCAGGCCTGGTCAAGGGTCGCACCGTCGAGGTTCGCCCCCGTCAGATCGGCCTTGTTCAGCCGCGCCAGCCGCAGGGTCGCGCCCTGAAAGTCGACGCCCGACAGGTCCAGACCATTCAGCCGCGCGCCGGTCAGGTCCGCCGCGCCCTGCGACAGGGCCTGCATGACCTCGTCCCGGGTCATCGTCGCCTCTGTCATGGCGGGCGAGGTTATGTCGACGCCTGACAGAAGCGATTGCGCCTGCACCGGTCCGCAAAGCAGGCAGAACACAAGCAGGGCGGTTTTCGGGTACATCGGGGATCCTCCGGTCTCTGGACTTGCAGTCTAAGGGGGCCGCGGCGGTGGGCCTAGTCATCTGAATGGCGGACGCCGCGGTCAGATCAGGGGGATGACGCAGCCGACGGCGATCAGCAGGGTGCCTGCGATGCGGTTGGTGCGACGCACCGCCTCGGGCGAGCGCAACAGCGCCCGGGCGCGTCCGAAGAAATACGCAAGGATCAGGTTGCCCGTCAGCGGCACAACCAGCGACAGACAGCAGATCGCCGCGATGTCGGGCCATGTCAGGCGGGTCAGGTCGAAGAACCCCGGCAAAACGCCCATGTAGAACAGGATCGCCTTGGGATTGCCGAGGATCACCGCCACGCCCGCCAGAAACCCGGCCCACATGCCGGGACGTGTCAGGCGACTGTCGGACCCGATGGTGCGGCCCGCGTTGCGGATGATGAGCAGACCCATGACGATGAAGGTGACGCTGGCGACCCAGCGCAGCACGACCATGAAATCCGCGTAGACCGACACGATCCATGTGACGCCGAGGATCGCAAGCAAGGGCCAGAGCACATCGCCCACCACGACGCCCAGCGCCAGCGGCCAGGCCGCGTTGAAGCCGCCGGACAGGGTGCGGGCGATCAGCGCCACCCAGACCGGCCCCGGCGTCAGGAACAGCGCAAACAGGGCGGCCGCATAAAGCGCCATGTCGGTCAGCGTGATCGTCATCAGAAGACGTGCCCCACCAGATCGACCGGCGCCGCATCGTCCCAGACCTCATCGCGCAGCGGCAGGACCATCAGCCCTGCGTCGACCCCGGTCCGGATTCCTGTGCTGCGCACGTCGTCCAGCGCCGACCATGTCAGCTGGTTCGTCGCGGGCCGAAACCCGTAGCCAGCATAGATCGGCCGGTCGCCGAACAGCACCATGAAGCGGGCCATGGACCCGCGCGCCTGCGCGATGGCCTCTGCCAGCATGGCCGCGGCGATGCCCTGCCCGCGGCGATCCGCACGGGTCGCGACCTCGGCCACGCCGATTACCGGCGTCAGGCGGTCGTCTAGACGGATCTCGCGCATCAGCAGGGCGATATGCCCGACGAGTGCGCCTGCGTCCCGGGCCACGATCCGCACATGATGCCGCTGCATGTGGAACGACCGTCCGCCGAAATCCTCCTCAAAGGCCTCGCGCAGCAGGGCCGCGATCGCGGCATCGTCGGCGGCGGTCAGTTGCAGTTCAGCGATCACGTCGATCCGCATCATGCCGCCCCGCCTGCGACCACGACAGACCCGTCAGGGCCGTCGGTCACGGCCAGATACTGGGCGCGCACGCCAAGGGAATCGAACAACTGCACCTCCGTTCCGGTCATCCAGGCCTGCGCACCCAGCGCGCAGACCTCGTCATAAAGGGCCGCGCGTCGGGCGGTGTCCAGATGGGCGGCCACCTCGTCCAGCAACAGCACCGGTGGCTGCCCGGTCTCGGCCATCAACGCACGCGCATTGGCCAGGATCAGGCTGATCAGCAGCGCCTTCTGCTCTCCGGTGGAACAGTCGCGGGCATGCACCCCCTTGTCGGCAAAGACCGCGTCCAGATCGCTGCGATGCGGCCCCGTCAGCGTACGCCCGGCCGCCAGATCGCGCGGGCGACCGTTGGCAAGGGCCGCGCGCAAGGCGTCGACACCCTGCGCATCCGCGCTGCCTTCGACCAGCGTCAGGGCGGCGGTGGGAAAGGCGGTTTGCGCATCCTGCTGCGCCGCCATGAGGGCGGCGATGGCGGTGCGGCGGTTCGCCTGCACCGCGGCGCCCGCCTCGGCCATGCGCCCCTCCAAGGCCGCATACCAGTGGGCGTCGCGGACCATGTCCTTGAGCAGGCGATTGCGTTCGCGCATCGCCTTGTCATAGCGCAGCGTCGCCTCGGCGTGGGACGGCACGAAGCTCAGGGTCGCGCGGTCCAGAAACCGTCGCCGCCCTTCTGCCCCCTCGATCCACAGCCGGTCCATCGCCGGCACCAGCCACAGCACGCGCAGAATCGCCGCCAGCGCCGTCTGGGTCGTGGCCTTGCCGTCGACCTGCACGCTGCGCGACTGGCCCGCCTCGGCCCCGGTGACGATCTCGACCGTCTGCCGTCCGGCGGTGACGTCGGCAAAGATCTTCCAGCCCAGCGCCTCTGGCCGGCGCACGAGGTCCTCTGCCCCCGCCCGCCGCAGCCCGCGCCCCGGCGACAGCAGCGACACCGCTTCCAGCAGATTGGTCTTGCCCGCACCGTTGGGTCCGTGAATGGCGATAGGCCGCCCGTCGGCCACGACCTCGGCCCGCCGGTGCGACCGGAAATGCGACAGTTGCAACCGCGCGACCTTCAGACCGGTCATCGCGAGTCCGCCCTTCTTCTGGTCAAAAATACTTCCGCCGGAGGCTCGGTTTTGTCAAAAACCGAAATCCTAGACCCGCATCGGCATGACGACATAGACGGCGGACATGTCGTTGCCTTCGCGCATCAGGGTCGGGTCGGCAGAGCCGTTGAACATGAAGACCGCATTCTCGCGGTCCACCTGGCTTGCGATTTCCAGCAGGTATTTCGCGTTGAAGCCGATTTCCAGCCGCTCGTCGGAATAGGCCACGGCCAGTTCTTCCTCGGCGGCGCCTGAATCGGGGGCGTTCACGGAAAGGATCAGGCGATCCTCGTCCAGTTGCAGCTTGACCGCGCGGCTGCGTTCGCTGCTGACGGTGGCGACCCGGTCCACGGCGCGGGCGAATTCGGCGGCGTCGACTTCCATGCGGCGGGTGTTCCCCTGCGGGATGACGCGCGTGTAGTCGGGGAACGTCCCGTCAATGACCTTGGACGTCAGGGTGATGTCCGGCGTGGCAAAGCGCACCTTGGTTTCCGACACGCTGACGGCGACCTGCAATTCGTCGTCGTCCAGCAGCTTGCGCAATTCGCCCACGGTCTTGCGCGGCACGATCACGCCGGCCATGCCGGCCGCGCCTTCAGGCAGGGGCGCATCGATGCGGGCCAGACGGTGACCGTCGGTCGCGACGCAGCGCAGCACCTGTCCGCCGTCGCCATCGGCCACGTGCATGTAGACGCCGTTCAGGTAATACCGCGTCTCTTCGGTCGAGATCGCGAATTTCGCCTTGTCGAACAGGCGGCGCAGCACCGGGGCGGGCGCGCTGAAATTGGTGGTGTAGTCAGAGGTCGCCATGACCGGGAAATCCTCGCGCGGCAAGGTCGCGAGAGAGAAGTTCGACCGGCCCGCCTGAATCGTCAGCCGCCCGGTGGCGCCGTCTTCGGTCAGGGTGACGAGGGATCCGTCGGGCAGCTTGCGCACGATCTCGTTCAGCGTGACGGCGGCGACGGTGGTGGCGCCGGCGCGGTCCACCTTGGCGGGGGCGCGGTCCACGACTTCGATATCCAGATCGGTCGCGCGGAACTGGACCGTGTCGCCCTCGGCCTCGATCAACACGTTGGCCAGGATCGGGATCGTGTTGCGGCGTTCCACGACCGATTGCGCCTGCGCCACGGCCTTCAAAAGGCTGGCCCGTTCGATGCTGAATTTCATAGGTCTCGCTCCGCCGTTGATCCCGAGGTCCGGGACCGCGACGCTACCGCTTTTTGCGCCATGCTCAAGATGTTTCGGGCGTTTTTGCGCCGACTGTGGCGCGCTTACTGTTCCAGCGCGCGCCGCAGGATGTCCAGATCGTCGGCGATCTGGCTGTCGGTCTGGCGCAACTCCTCGATCCGCTTGACGCCGTGCATGACCGTGGTGTGGTCACGCTTGCCGAAACGGCGGCCGATGTCAGGCAGCGACCGGCTGGTCAGGGTCTTGGACAGGAACATCGCGACCTGACGGGGCCGGGCAAAGCTGCGGACCCGCTTGGGGCCGACCATGTCGGACAGGCGGATGTTGTAATACTCGCTGACCTTGCGCTGGATTTCCTCGACGCTGACCTTGCGGTCATTGGCCCGCAGGATGTCCGACAGGCAGTCCTGCGCCTGTTCCAGGTCGATGTCGCGCCCGACCAGACTGGCGTGGGCAAAGAGGCGGACCAGCGCGCCTTCCAGCACGCGGACGTTGCTGGTGATCTTGTGCGCGAGGTATTCCAGCACGCCCGGCGCGATCTTGAGCCCCGGATAGATTTCCTGCTGACGCTCGACCTTGGACTGCAAGACGCCAAGGCGCAGTTCAAAATCGGTGGGGTGGAGGTCCACGACCAGACCGCACTGCAGACGGGACCGCATGCGGTCTTCCATCTCCTTGATCTCGCCCGGTGCGCGGTCGCCGGAAATGATGACCTGTTTGCGGGCATCGACGAGCGCGTTGAAGGTGTGAAAGAATTCCTCTTGCGTGGAATCCTTGCCGCCCATGAACTGCACGTCGTCGACCATCAGGATGTCGACGGACCGCAGGGCGTGCTTGAATTCCATCATCTTGCGTTCGCGCAGCGACGTGATGAAGCGGTACATGAACCGTTCGGCAGACATGTAGAGCACGCGTAATTCGGGCTGGCGCCGGGCCAGTTCGTTGGCGATCGCGTGCATCAGGTGGGTCTTGCCCAGACCGACGCCGGAATACAGAAACAGCGGGTTGAAGGTCACCGGGCCGCCTTCGGCCACGCGGCGGGCGGCGGCATGGGCCAGCTCGTTCGGCTTGCCCACGACGAAAGTGTCAAAGGTCAGCTGGGGGTCGATCGGCAGGCCCAGCGGGTCCTGATGATCGCCGAAATCAGAGGTTGCAGCCTTGGCCGCCGTTGCGGCGACCGGCTGCGGCATGGTCGGTTCACGCCGGGTGGCACAGACCTCGAACCGCAGGCGTTCGACAGCGCTGCCCGCGCGGTTGAAACCATAGACGATCTGGTCGCTGAAATGCTGATCGACGTAATTGCCGATGAAGGTCGTCGGAACCTCGAACCGGGCGGTCCGGTTCTCGATGCCGGAAAAACTTAAGGATGCAATCCAGCTTTGAAATTTGGCCTTGCTCATCTCCTTTTCCAGATCCGCCAGTACATGCCCCCACACGTCATCGCTCATCTTTTTCTTCTTTCAATACAAATAACCTGCCCACGGACCCGTTCAGCCCGTCACGTTCACGCTGCATTCCATGACACGCCCCGCCGTGGTCCACCGCAGCAGCGGACCGGACAGGGTGCATCACACGCGGCCCCAAACCGTCTTGCGCAGGGGTTCCGCCGGAGCGGAACCTGCGCATCGCAGCAGGACGCAGGAGGATCACGGACACGCCAATGGGCGACAGCAAACGCTGTGCCACAGGTCGGTCACGCCGACCGGTGAAACCATGATCGCGTCATGGCCTGACAGTCTGGCAGCATGGATCGCGGCGTCTGAAACGGCGGTGACGTTCGGGTCATTCCACGACCCCGTCACACTTGGCCTGCACCGCAATCCCCCATGTCCCCCCCGGAACGATGTGAATCGCAGGTGCAATCTAGCAAGGGGTTTGCGGCGGCCACAACCGAACAACGCGCTTGACTCATGTCCGGAGGATTAAGAATCTCTGACGTCTTTGAAACGTCACAAAACTTTCTTCACAGGCACGTTGGGCATAAAAAAACGCACCCCGAAAGGTGCGTTTGAACCTGTGCAATCCGGCAACAGCGGACCGAATGACGCTGCGTCAGGCCAGCGCTTTGACGCGGCTGGACAGGCGCGACATCTTGCGCGCTGCGGTGTTCTTGTGGACGACACCCTTGCTGACGCCACGCATCAATTCGGGCTGTGCGGCCTTCAGGGCTGCGGCAGCGGCGGTCTGGTCGCCGGCGGCAATCGCCTCTTCGACAGAGCGCAGGAAGGTGCGGATGCGCGAGCGGCGCATCTTGTTGACGGCAAAGCGGGCTTCGTTCTGCTTTGCGCGTTTTTTGGACTGGGGGCTGTTTGCCATGATTTTGGGCCTTTTGTTCAGGTCGATACAATAATTCTCAGCGCCCGAGAGGCCCACCGGGTTCATTACCGGACTGATCTGCCAAAGCGGGCATCACGCGCATGTCGCAGGGCCGATAAACCGGCCCCGCGCAAAAGGCAAGCGTTACTTGTCGCGGAACTGCGCTTCGCGCTTTTCCTGAAAGGCCGCCATGCCCTCTTTCTGGTCCTGCGTCGCGAAGAGGCCGTAAAAGCTGCGGCGTTCGTAATTCAGGCCCTCGGCCAGCGTCGTCTCGAACGCGCGGTTGACCGTGTCCTTGGCCGCCATCGCCGCCAGCATCGACTTGGCCGCGATCTTTTGCGCGGCCCCCTGTGCCTCGTCCATCAGCTTCTTGGCCGGGACGACGCGGCTGACGAGGCCGGAGGCCAGCGCCTCTTCGGCGTCCATGAAGCGGCCCGTCAGGTTCATGTCCATCGCCTTGGACTTGCCGACATAGCGGGCCAGCCGCTGCGTGCCGCCCATGCCGGCGATGACGCCCAGGTTGATTTCGGGCTGGCCGAACTTGGCGGTGTCGGAGGCGATGATGAAATCGCACATCATCGCAAGCTCGCACCCGCCGCCCAGCGCATAGCCGGACACGGCGGCGATGATCGGCTTGCGGATCGCCTCGATCCGGCGGGCGGGTTCTTGAAAGAACGCCTGCGTCGTCATCTCGACAAAGGTCTTGTCGGCCATTTCCGTGATATCGGCCCCGGCGGCAAAGGCCTTTTCGGACCCGGTCATGATGATGCAGCGCACCTTGTCGGAGGCATCCGCGTCCTCCAGCGCCGTGCAAAGCTCGCCCAGCAGCTTCTGGTTCAGGGCATTCAGGGCGTCGGGCCGGTTCAGCCGGATCACGGCGATATCGTCGGAGGTGTCGACGATGATGGTCTCGTAGGCCATGCGGCCCTCCGTTTTACTGGTCAGACCTCATGTGATGCGCAAAAGTGCGGCCGCGTTCAAGCTATCTTTGACACTGTGGGCAAAAGAACGACGACCGCCCGGATTGCACGATCCGCGCGATGGTGCCGGGGCAACCGGGGGTGACGCAGGGTTGACCCTCGCGGCCGTAGACCGCGAATCCGTGCTGAAAGTAGCCCAGTTCGCCATCGGCCTGCCTGTAATCGCGCAAGGAGGATCCGCCGGCGGCGATGGCCTCATCCAGCACCTGACGGATCAGGGGGACCAGCCCGGCGATACGCGCGGCGGCAATGCGGCCGGCCTTGCGGGCGGGATGGATACGGGCGCGGTGCAGCACCTCGCAGACGTAGATATTGCCAAGGCCCGCCACGATCCGCTGGTCCAGCAAGGCGGATTTGATCGGCGTATTGCGTCCGCGCAATCGCGCGACAAGGTAATCCTCGTTGAAATCATTGGCAAAGGGTTCCGGCCCCAGATCGCGCATCAGCCAGTGCGCATCCGCGTCCAGCGTGCCCATGAGGTCCATCGCGCCAAAGCGGCGTGCATCGTTGAAGGTGATCCGCGCCCCCTGCCCCATGTGCAGCACAACATGATCGTGCTTGGCAGGTGCCGGGTGATCGTGGTGGAAATCACCCAGCATGGCGCCCGAAATCAGCATCCGCCCCGACATGCCGAGGTGGATCAGCAGCGTCTCTCCCGTATCCAGATCGGCCAGAATATACTTCGACCGCCGCCGCAGCCGTTCGATCAGCGCGCCCGTCAAACGGTCGGCCATGCGGTCGGGAAAGGGCCAGCGCAGGTCGGGGCGGTTGACCTCGGCCCGCGTGATCCGCTGCCCTTCCATCACGGGGGCCAGCCCGCGACGCACTGTCTCGACCTCTGGCAATTCGGGCATCGGGTGTTCCTTAGGCAGTGGCGACGTTGTAGGACCGTCGCGGCACCCTACATCTGGGGCGACACAGACAGGACCGCAAGCCATGACCGACAGCGACAAGACCACCCACTTCGGCTTCGAGACCGTGCGGGAAGAGGACAAGGCGGGCCGCGTCCGTGGCGTCTTTTCCTCGGTCGCCAGCAAATACGACATCATGAACGACGTGATGTCCGGCGGCGTCCACCGGTTGTGGAAAGACGCGATGATGGACTGGCTGGCGCCGCGCGCGGGGCAAAAGCTGCTGGATGTGGCGGGCGGCACCGGCGATATCGCGTTCCGCTTTCTGAAACGGGCGGGATCGGGCCACGCCACCGTGCTGGACTTGACCGAACCGATGCTGATCGCCGGCCGCAAGCGGGCCGAGGCAGAGCGGATGCACGACCAGCTGGACTGGGTCGTGGGCGACGCGATGGCGCTGCCGTTCCCCGACAACACCTTTGACGTCTATACGATCAGCTTCGGCATCCGGAACGTGACCCGCCCGCAAGAGGCCCTGAACGAGGCCTTCCGCGTGCTGCGGCCCGGCGGCCGGCTGATGGTGCTGGAGTTCAGCCAGCTGCCCAACCCCCTGATGCAGAAGGCCTACGACGCCTATTCGTTCAACGTGATCCCGCGCATGGGGCAGCTGATCGCGAACGACCGCGACAGCTATCAATACCTCGTCGAATCGATCCGGAATTTCCCCGATCAGGACACCTTCCTTGGCATGGTGCGCGCGGCGGGCTTCGACAATGCCAAGTACCGCAACATGACGATGGGCGTGGCGGCACTACACTCCGGCTGGAAGCTGTAAGTGCGCGGACCCCACAATATCATCCGCCTGATCCGGACCGGTGCGACGCTGGAACGCACCGGCGCCATGGCCGTCATCATGGACGCGGTCGAGGCGCCGCCGCTGTTGCGGGCCGTGCTGCGCGGCGTGGTCTGGCCGTTCAAGTGGCTCGGTTACAAGGGCGATCCCACCGTGCCGCCAGCGCCCCGCGCGCTGACGGCGCTGGGTCCCGCCTACATCAAGTTCGGGCAGGTCCTGTCCACCCGGCCCGACGTGGTGGGCGACGAGATGGCGGTGCAGTTGCGGGTTCTGCAGGACAAGCTGCCGCCCTTTCCGATCGCGGAGGCCAAGGCCGAGGTGCAGCGCGAACTGGGCCTGCCCGTCGACCAGATCTTTTCCAGCTTTTCCGAACCCGTTGCCGCCGCCTCGCTGGCGCAGGTCCACAAGGCGCATCTGGCCGACACCGGCGAGGCGGTCGCCGTCAAGATCCTGCGCCCCGGCATCGAACGGGCGTTCCGGCGCGACATCGACGCCTTCTATTTCGCGGCCAAGGTGATCGAGGTGCTGTCGCCCTCGTCCCGCCGCCTGCGCCCGATGGAGGTCATCACCCACTTTGAAGGCGTGGTGATGGGAGAGTTGGACCTGCGGCTGGAAAGTTCTGCCGCCGCCGAATTCGCGGCGAATACGGCGAAGGACGAAGGGTTCCAGGTGCCGTCCATCCGCTGGCACCTCTCGGGCCGCCGCGTGATGACGCTGGACTGGGTCGAAGGGATCAGCGCCGGCGACAACGCCGCCATCGACGCCGCTGGCCTAGACCGACGGGTGCTGGCGGCGCGCGTGCTGCAGTTGTTCCTGTCGCACGCCCTGCGCGACGGCTATTTCCACGGCGACATGCATCAGGGCAACCTCAAGATCGGGGCCAACGGCGACATCATCGCCTATGACTTTGGCATCATGGGGCGGATCGACGAATATACCCGTCGCGTTTACGCCGAGATCCTGTTCGGTTTTATCCGCAAGGATTATCAACGGGTTGCCGAGGTTCATTTCGAGGCAGGCTACGTCCCCGCCCACAAGGACGTCGACGAATTCGCCCGCGCCCTGCGCGCGGTCGGAGAGCCGATCTTTGGCATGGATGCCAGCCGCATCTCGATGGCACGGCTTTTGTCCTATCTCTTCGAGGTGACGGAGCGATTCGGGATGGAGACCCGCACCGAGCTGATCCTGCTGCAACGCACCATGGTCGTGGTCGAAGGTGTCGCGCGGTCGATGGACCCGCACATGAACATCTGGCAGGTCGCACAGCCCATCGTGACCGACTATGTCAGCAAATCCATCGGCCCCCGCGCCCTGCTGAACGACCTGCGCAAGGCAGCGCTGGTACTGGCGCGGTTCGGTCCGCAACTGCCCCGGCTGGCAGAAGATGCGCTGATCCGCCTGAACAACCCGCCACCGCCGCCCCGGCCGCAGCGCCGCCGCGCGCGGCTGTCGTGGATGGCGCTGGGTGGCGTGATCGTGGGGGCCGCCTGGTTCGTGCAGGCGCTGGTCTAGGACGCCTCTCGCACCGCCGTGACCTGGGATGCGGGCACACTTTTGCCACCCGCCAGAATCAGCGTATTCACGCCACCCGTGACCTGCACCTCGGTCACGCGGGCGTAGATTTCAGATGGCGCCTCGGCCACGACCTCTCCTGCGGCGAGGCTGACCGTGTCAAAGGCATAGAATCCCCGCGGCAGGGGCGCACCATCTGTGGTCACCCCCGCCCATGTGACCGGCGCATTGTCGGTTGCGATGGTCAGGCGCTGGATCTCGATCCCGTCGGCGTCGCGCACGACCAGCTGCGCCGCATCCGCCCCGCGCTGGACATTCGGCACCACGGTCACCGGCGCCCCGTCGAAATAGGCCGGTACTGGCGCGCGCGCGTCCATGCCGACCCATCCGGCCAGCTGCATCAACCCGCCGGTGTTCATCTGTCCCGTCAAGGCGCGCAGCAGATCGTTCGTCTGCACCTGCTGCTCGACGCCAGAGAAGGTCGCGAGCTGGGTCGCATAGTCGGACGAATCGACCGGATTGAGCGGATCTTGATTCTGCATCTGGACCGTCAGCATCTTCAGGAACGTCTCGAAGTCGGCGCTGATGTTGCTGTTGCCCCCCGTCATCGCTGTCGCATTCGCGGCGGTGACGGGCGATGTCTGTGTCTGCGTTGGTGTGATCGTTGTCATATCGGACCCTTCCTAAAGGCGTAAATCAAGGCTGCCGTCCGCCGCCCGACGGGCGACACCGGCCGTGGCGGCGGTGGTTGAAGGCGCATCATCCGGGGCCGTGTCGGCGTAGGCCCCCCCGGCCTTTGGTCCGTCCTGCGACGGGGTGGCCGGTCTGTCCTGACCCCGTTCGAACGTCAGATTGACCGAGGTATATCCCAGCCCCCGAAATTCCTGTTGCAGGACATCGACGTGGCGGCGCATCAGATCCGCAGTTTCGGGCCGGTCGGCCACCACGACCATCGTGATCGTCTGATCGTGGGCCGTCACCGTCATGCGGACGCGCCCCAGTTCGACCGGATCCAGCGCGATATCCGTCGCTCCTCCCGCTTGCCTGTGCAGAGCCACGGAGAGTTGTTGCGCGACATGCTGCGCCAGCAAAGGCGTCTGTGGCCGCGCAGATCCCATGTCGGACCGGGCCGTCACCAGCGGCGAACCGGCAGAGGCGACCGACAGGACCGCCGCCTCGGGCCCCGCAATCGTCGCGAGGCCCCCGGGTGTCGCAATCGGCTCTGCCGGGTCGACCGCGCTGATGGTGGGCCTGCTGCTGATCGGCAGGGATGGCGGCGTCGGCGGAACGATCGGCGCCGGACCGTTTGCGACCACAGGTGCCGCGCGGCCGATGCTGCTCCCGCGCGATCTGTCGCTCCGCGGGCCGTCGTCAGCTTTGGCAGCGTGACTTGTGGCGGCGCTTCGATCAATGACTGCACCGCGCGCCACATTGATGGCAACACGCGATACAGAGCCCGCATCGACGCTGGACGTCGGCGCCGGATCCGTCGCGGCGGCAGGCGTGCGGTCCTCGGGCACGGTGATCGGCGGGCGCGCCACCGCCGGAATGCCCATGGCGGCCGCCGGGACAACCGGGGCCGTTTCGACACCGGATGCCGGCATCTGCGGTGCGACGGGTGGCGCAATCGCGCTTGGCGGAGCCTCGAGATGTGCATGCGCGACAATCCCGCCGTCGCGGACAGGGGACGTCACGGCATCGCGCGCATTCGCGATCAATGGTGCGGGACCCGGCGTGACGGCGCGTGACACATCAACCGGAGCCGCCACCGCAGCTGCGGGCCGTGCAGGCACGACCACGACAAAAGCCACGTCCATCACCGGATCGACGAGAGTGTCTGTCACCTCGGCCTCGGGAGGATCGACCGCTTCGTCCGCATCCCCAGCCTCGGGAGCGTCGCTGTCGATCTCGGCGGTTTCGGTTTCGGCCAGGGCAGGCAAACGTGGCGCTGCACCGCCTTTCTTCTGCAGGTTCGCGAGTGCGGTCTCGAAGCTCTCGTGCGGCAACTGGGCGGGACCGGGCCGCACAATCGGCTCCACGGTCGGCGGATGATCCGGCCGGGGGAGGGATGGCATGACGATCGCTGTCTGCATCGCGAGACTTTCTGTTCTGGACAGCCCCTTTTCGCCCAAGAAGGTTACGAAAATTTCACCGCTCTGAGGCACAACGGAAAAAAGAACGAAATCAGAGGTCCCGATGACACCGATTCCCGTGATGCCTGCCGTCGTGCCGCCGCAGGCCCGACCGCTTCCCCTGACGGACGACGCACGGCTTCTGGCCGCGGCCCAGAAGCTGGAAGCAACCTTTCTGTCCGAAATGCTGAAATCTGCGGGATTCGACGCCGCGCGCGGTGCCTTCAGCGGCGGCGAAGGCGAGGACAGCTTTGCGTCGTTTCTGCGCGATGCCCAAGCCGAAGACATGGTAGCGGCTGGCGGAATCGGTCTGGCCGAATCACTGTTCAACGCAATGAAAACGCGCGCCCATGCATAAGACGGCCGAAACCGCGTTGCTCGCCCTTCTTGGCGAAGAGCGGGCGGCCCTGCGCCGGGGTGATCTGGCCGACCTGCCCGACCTCGCTGCGCGCAAGGGCGCCTTTATCGACGATATGCTGTCACATCCACAGCCCCCGCGGCTGATCGATCAGATCGCACGGGACCTGCAACGCAACGCGGCCCTGCTGGCGGCCGCACGGGACGGCGTCGCTGCGGCGCAGTCGCGTCTTGGCGCGCTGCGCGCCGTGCGCAACGGGTTGAGCGTCTATACCGCCGACGGCGATCGCACGACGGTCGCCCGTCGTCCCGGCGCGCTCGAGCACAAGGCCTGATCGCAGATCATTCAAATTGCGCGAAACTTCCGATCGGCCGTTAACCCGGTGTTGAGAGTGAAACAGGCAACAAGAGCACATCCAAAACGGATGATCTTGCCGCCGAAGATGCGGAAACAAGCGTCAGAACGACGTGTCCCTGCCCCGGCACCCGGGGTGATTTTCCCACATGGCGATCAGCAAAACGCTGTCGCGAAAGGATCAAAAACATGTCCAGCATTCTGACCAACAACGGCGCAATGGTTGCGCTGCAAACCCTGAAGTCCATCAACAGCGATCTGGGCAAGACCCAGTCGATGATTTCCACCGGCAAGGCCGTCGGCAGCGCCAAGGACAACTCCGCCGTCTGGGCCATCTCCAAGGTCATGGAATCCGACGTCAAAGGCTTCAAGGCCATCTCGGAAAGCCTGTCCTTGGGGCAGTCCACCGTGTCGGTCGCCCGCAACGGTGCGGAAAAGATCACCGACCTTCTGAACGACATCAAGAGCAAGGTCATCGCCGCGAACGAGGAAAACTTCGACGGCGACAAGCTGCAGGCCGACCTCAGCGCGCTGCGTGACCAGATCAGCAGCATCACCGGCGCGGCCCAGCTGAACGGCCTGAACCTGCTGGATAACAAGGCCGTCGGCGCCAATACCGCCGCCACCGTCAAGGCCAAGGGCAGCGGTGACGTGTTGATCACCTCGTCGCTGGACCGCAAGTCGGACGGGTCTGTGTCGACCTCGACCATTACGGCTGGCAAGCAGGATCTTGGGCTGCAAACAGCCACGGCCGGCACGGGGACCGACCTTGCCGCCACTGCGATGGTGGCGACGGCCGCGACCGCCGCTCTGGGCTCGACAGGCACGATCACCATCGCAGGCGATACGGCGACCGCTGCACGTGTGGGCAACAAAGTGCTGGCCGGCGACGGCTACAAGCTGTCGGGGGCATCGTTCGGCCTGAGCGCGGACATCAGCTATGTCGCCCGCGACGGCGACACGGTCACCGACATCGCCAAAGCCATGGAAGCCAACCTCGCCTTCCAGGCCAAGAAGGACAACGTGGCGATCACGGTGGCCCGCACCGGTGCGGTCATCACCTTTACCAACAACACGGGGACCGCGACAACGGCACCGACCGTGACGACGACGACAGGCGGCAAAGCGGGCGGTGGCCTCGAACTGCTCAGCAAGGTCGATGTGTCGACCCTTGACGGTGCCAAGGCCGCGCTGGCCGCCTTCGAAAGCCTGGCACAGACGGCGATTGACGCAGCCGCGTCCTTCGGTTCCGCCGAAGGCCGGATCGAAATCCAGAGCAACTTCATCTCGTCCCTGTCCGACAGCCTGAAGTCCGGCATCGGCGCTCTGGTGGATGCGAACATGGAAGAAGCCTCTGCCCGTCTGCAGGCCCTGCAGGTGCAGCAGCAGCTGGGCGTTCAGTCGCTGTCGATCGCCAACCAGGCGCCGCAGTCGATCCTGTCGCTGTTCCGCTAAACCAACCGGCCGGAGGCGGACAACCGCCTCCGGCCACGCTTGCAAGATTTTCCACGCGGTAAAACCGCGTTCCGTTCCACTTCGTCCCGGAAGGACATCACGTGAACGCCATTCTGAAAGCCCAAAAGGCCTACGCCCCCGACCGGCCCGCCATCCAGACGCCCCGTGCCATCGAAGCACGCGTGATCACGCAGATCACCGCGCGATTGGCGCACAAATCATCCGATTTCCCGACCCTTGCGAAAGCTGTTCACGACAACCGCATGATGTGGTCGACCTTGGCGATCGACGTCGCAGATTCCGGCAACACCCTGCCCACCCCGTTGCGTGCGCAGATCTTCTACCTCGCCGAGTTCACCGATCTGCACAGCCGGAAATTCCTGCGTGGTGAGGCCGACCTTTCGGCCCTTATTGATATCAACACCGCCATCATCCGCGGTCTGAACGCAAGCGAGAGACGCTGATGTCCGGTCTGGTCCTGAAGCTGAACCCGCGCGAGCGTGTGCTCGTCAACGGTGCCGTCATCGAAAACGGTGATCGCCGCAGCAAATTGTCGATCCTGACGCCCAATGCGAACATCCTGCGCCTGCGTGACGCCATTCGGCCGGACGAAGTGAACACGCCCGTCCGCCGCGTCTGTTACATTGCCCAGCTGGTGCTGTCCGGCGACGCCAGTGAAGAGGACGCACGCCACCAGCTGACACGTGGCATCGACCAGTTGCGCCAGGCACTCATGGACGAAGACAGCCATCTGCAACTCTGCGCGGCGCTGGCGGCGGTGACAGGCGGCGACTTCTACAGGGCGCTGAAATGCCTGCGTGCCTTGCTGCCCTACGAGGAGAGGCTGATCGCCGCGCAGGCATCATGAGCTTTCAACCCATCCTGCCCTTTGGCGGCTACGCCGGGTGGAGTTTCCTGCAGCGCACGCTGCCAAAGCAGCAGGACACCTTCAACAACAGTGCGCCAGTCAAGCGGGCAACCGATCAGTTCCGCGAAAAGATCGCCGGCATCCGCACGGCGGACGACCTGATGGCCGACCGGCAGGTCTTGCAGGTGGCCCTCGGGGCCTTCGGGCTGGACGACGACATCAACAACACATTCTTCATCAAGAAGATCCTCACCGATGGCACGACATCCAGCACGGCCCTTTCCAGCCGCCTTGCGGACAAGCGCTATGCCGCGTTTTCCAGTGCCTTCGGTTTCGGTGCCGGTGATCTGCCGCGTACCGGGCAGGCCGCCTTTGCCGAGACGATCACCGGACTTTACGAAAAGAAACAGTTCGAGCGTGCGGTCGGCGAACAGGACAACGATCTGCGGTCAGCCCTGAACCTGTCCAGCGGTCTGAGCGATATCGTGGCGAACAACGGGTCCAACAACGCGCGCTGGTTTGCCATCATGGGCAACGCCCCCGTGCGGGCCGTTGTCGAAACCGCCCTCGGATTGCCCAGTTCGATCGCCCGCATCGACCTGGACCAGCAGCTGGACACCTTCAAATCCCGCGCCCAAAGCGTGTTCGGCACCGATAAGGTCGGCGATCTTACAGCCCCCGACCAGCAGACGAAAATGGTACGGCTGTTCCTGATCCGGTCAGAAGCGGCCGCAGCGGCGCAGACATCCGCCGGGTCCATCGCGTTGAGCCTTTTGCAAAGCGCGGGCTATCGCAGATAGGGCGGCGTCGCTGGCCCCCTACCGCCCTTGCGTCGCATGGCTCAACGCCTGCTTGAGGGCCGCGAAATGGCCCGCGATGTTGCGCCGGTCCTTGATGGTCAGAAATTGCTCCAGCGGATCGCGGCAGGCGATGGCGGCGTCGATCTGCGGGTCGGATCCGGATTCGTAAAGACCTGCCTGAATCATCATCGCCGCCTGATCGTAGGCCGAAAAGCGGCGCCGCGCTTCCCCGATCATCGCGTTCTCGACACGGTCGGCGGCGTCGGGCAAGGCGCGCGAGACAGAACGCAGCACGTCGATCGCCGGAAAGCGGCCCCGTTCCGCGATGGCGCGGTCAAGCACGATATGACCGTCGAGGACGCCGCGCAGCATGTCGGCCACGGGTTCATCCATGTCGGACCCCGCCACCAGCACCGTGTAGACGGCGGTGATGTCGCCCGATCCGTCAGGGCCTTCCGTATCTACACCGGGGCCGGCCCGTTCGCACAGGGACGCAATGGCACCGGCGGTCGACGGGGGATACCCGCGCAGATTCGCCTGCTCGCCCCCGACGACCGCGATCTCGCGGTGCGCCTCACAATAGCGCGTGACCGAATCGACCAGCAACAGCACTTGCAACCCCTGATCGCGAAAGTGTTCGGCGACGGCGGTCGCAGCCCAGGCGCAGCGGCGGCGGACCTGTGGTGCCCGGTCGGACGTGGCTGCGACGACGATGGTGCGGCGCATCCCCTCCGGTCCCAGCACGGTTTCCGTGAACTGACGCACCTCGCGCCCCCGCTCGCCGACCAGCGCGATGACCACGACATCCGCGCGCACACCCCGCGCCAGATCGGCCAGCAGCGACGACTTGCCCACGCCGGATCCCGCGAAAAGGCCGATTCGCTGCCCTCTGACCAGAGGCAGAAGGGTATTCATCACGGCGAGACCGGTCTCCATCCGCTCGCCAAGGGGGCGGCGGTGATGCGCGGGGGGCGGCGGGCGCTGCAGATCGGCCTCGACCACGCCGGGCAACAGGGCGCGCCCGTCCAGCGGCTTGCCGTCCGGATCGATGACCCGGCCCATCCAGCTGTCGTCGGGCGCGAATCGCGCCCGGTGCAGCAGGCGCACCGGATCGCCGATCGCGATCCCTTCGGCCGGGCCGTCGATCAGCGCATAGCCCATGTCATCCGACAGCCGGACGACATCCGCCCGCACGGTGGCATCCCGCGCAACGACCGCGACCCGGTCGCCCTGCCGCAAGACGCGGTTCAGCCCCGCGATCGTGATCGAGGACCCCGTCACGGCCCGAATGCGCCCGATGGCAAAATCACCTGTTGCGTCAGCCACCAAGGCGGCCATGCGGTCGAATAATGTCGTGTTCATACAACTGTCCCTGTGCAGCACACCTTCTTTTAAGGAATCCCCCTTAATGATCCGTGCATCGCCACCGAGGGAGAAACCCCGATGTTCCAATCACTCGCCCTGTTCCGCACGTCCGCCGCCATGGCGCAGTACGCCGGCGACGCACAGGCCCAGATCGCGCGCAACATCGCGAATGCCGACACGCCCGGGTATCACGCCGAGAAACTGACCGATTTTGCGGCGACCCTGCACCGGACCGGACCGATCCAGATGAAGGCGACCCGCCCCGGACACCTGATCGCCTCGCCCACCGTCGATGCCGTCCGTCACGTCGACAGCGGCGGAGAGGCCGCGCCCAATGGCAACACCGTCTCTCTCGAAGACGAGCTGATGCAGTCGGTCGCAGCCGGCGGCATGCACAAGGAAGCGCTGGCGATCTACCGCCACACCATGACCGTCCTGCGCAGCAGCCTTGGCCGATAGGAGTTTGCCATGACCGTTTTCACCGATGCCATGACCGTCGCCACCAGCGGGATGAAGGCGCAGGCCACCCGGCTGCGCCATGTGTCAGAGAATATCGCCAACACCGAAACACCCGGTTACCGGCGCAAGACCGTCTCTTTTGACGAGGTTCTGCGCGGCACCTCCGGCGCGGTCGCAGTCGGGCCGATGCGGCTGGATCAATCGCCACTGACCAGCATCTACGATCCGTCGAACCCGCTCGCCGATGCCACCGGCCGCTATGACGGATCGAACGTCAACATGCTGCTGGAAATCGCCGACGCCCGTGAAGCGAACCGCAGCTACGAGGCGAACCTCAAGATGTTCGACCAGATCCGCCAGATGAAACAGGGCCTGCTCGACCTGTTGCGCAACTAACACCCGAAGGACACCAGAATGGATATCCGCAACGTGCTTGTCGCACAGAACTACGCCAGCAGCCTGGCCGCAACCCGGGCGCAGCCGTCGGCCGGCGCCGCGGTGGCGGGGGCGGCACAGGATTTCCTGTCGACCCTGCAACAGGGCGAACAGGCCGCCATGGCCACGATGACCAAGGGCGGCGATCCGCACACCCTGGTGCAGGCCCTGGCCCAGACCGAACTGGCCGTCCAGACCGCCGTCACCGTGCGTGACAAGGTGGTCGAGGCCTATCAGGAAATCCTGCGGATGCCGGTCTGACGCGTGGAAGAGACGGTTTTCTACGACACCCTGCGTCAAGCGCTGTGGATCGCGTTCCAGATCTCGATCCCGATCCTGACGGTTGCCTTGGTGGTCGGTCTGGCCATCGGCCTGTTCCAGGCCCTGACCTCGATCCAAGAAATGACCCTGACTTTCGTGCCGAAACTGGCGGCGATCGTCGGCGTCTTCTGGATCTCGATGGCCTTCATGACCGAAACCTTGGTGGGCTTCTTTCAGGCCACCCTCATTCCCCTGATTGCCGGAGGCTGATCCATGGACAACGCCATCTATGCCACCCTGACCCGGCAATCCGGCCTGATGAACGAATTGCAGATGGTGGCGAACAACATCGCCAACGCCAATACGGCGGGTTTCAAGGCCGAGGGCATGATGTTCTCGGAATTCGTGGCCGACCTTGGCCCGGACGACGATTCGCTGTCGATGGCCGCCGGCCGTATCAAGCTGACCGACCAGACGCAGGGGGTGCTGGCCCAGACGGGTGGCGCATTCGACGTGGCAATCGAAGGCGACGGATATTTCCTGATCGACACGCCGCAGGGGCAGCGCCTGACCCGCGCCGGCAACTTCACGCCCAACGCCGCGGGCGAGTTGGTGACGATGGATGGCAACCGCGTCCTCGACGCCGGCGGCGCGCCGGTTTTCGTGCCGACGGGTGCAGGCGCGGTGGGGATCGCCGCGGACGGCACGATCAGCGCGGGCGGAACCGCCGTGGGCCAGATCGGCGTCGTCGTGCCGAACGATCCGCTGGATCTGCGCCGCCAGGGCGGCACCCTGTTCGAGGCGGCAACGGGCTTTGGCCCCGCCCCGCGGCCGCAGGTGCTGCAGGGCTTCGTCGAAGGCAGCAACGTCAATCCCATCGCGCAGGTCAGCCGCATGATCGAGGTGCAGCGCGCCTATGAAATGGGCCAGAGCTTTCTCGAAACCGAAGACAACCGCATCCGCGGTGTCATCCAGGCGATCAGCCGCTAATTCAACTCAAGGACTGTCCCCATGCGTGCTCTTCAGATTGCCGCCGCAGGCATGACCGCTCAACAGACGCGGGTCGAGGTGATCTCGAACAACCTCGCGAACATGTCGACCACGGGCTACAACGCCCGCCGCGCCGATTTCGCCGACCTGCACTATCAGCAGGTCGCCCGCCCCGGCACGATCAGCTCGTCCAGCGGGACGATCCTGCCGACCGGCATCCAGCTGGGCCTTGGCGTCAGGGCCAGTTCCGTCAGCATGATCATGGCGCAGGGGTCTCTGGCCGCGACGGGCGGCGATCTGGATGTCGCGATCGAAGGTCAGGGGTATATCGAAGTGACGCTGCCGGACGGGACGTCTGGCTATACCCGTGACGGCGCATTGCACATGACCGGCGACGGGCAGGTGGTGACCGCGGACGGTTACCCTGTCGTGCCGGACATCACGATACCGGGCGATACGCGGTCGATCGCGATCAACGCGCAGGGCGAGGTCTATGCGAATTTTCTGGGCAACGTGCAACCGGCCCTGCTGGGCCAGATCACCCTCGCGAATTTCACCAATCCCAAGGGGCTGGAGGCGATCGGGTCCAACCTCTTTCTCGAATCGGGTGCCTCTGGCCCGCCCGCCGTCGGTGTCGCCGGCGAAGACGGGCTGGGCACGTTGCGACAGGGTTATCTCGAAGACAGCTCTGTCGATCCGGTGAGGGAGGTTTCCAACCTGATCGAGGCACAGCGTGGCTACGAGCTGAATTCCAAGGTCATCACCGCAAGTGATCAGATGCTGGGGTCCATGGTGCAGATCCGATGATCCGCCTGACCGTGCTTGCAGCGATGATCGCCTGTCCCGCAGCCGCCGATACGATCGTGGCCGCCCGCACGATCCCGGCGCAGACCCTGATCGGACCGGATGACCTTTTGGTGCAGCCCACCGACGTGCCCGGCGGTACCGACGACCCCTTGCTGCTGATCGGGATGGAGGCGCTGACAGCGCTTTACGCCGGGCGCCCGGTGATGCCGGCCGATGTGGGATTTCCGGCCATTGTCGACCGCAACCAGATCATCCCGATCATCTACGATGTCGGCGGCCTGACCATCACGACCGAAGGACGCGCCCTGGGGCGCGGCGGCGTCGGCGAAATCATCCGCGTCATGAACCTGACGTCCAAAGCAACCGTGACCGCGCAGATCCGCGCGGATGGAGCAGCCCATGTCTCGCACTGATATCCGCCAACTCTGGGCTCTGGGGGCCTTCATGCTCAGCGTGGCCTGTTCCAGCGCGCCCGTCGGCAAGCCGCCAGAGCTGACGCCGCTCGGCGCGACACCGGACCGCCTGGCCATGGTGAATTACGCGCTGCCGCAAAACCTTGAAACCGCACCGCACGTCCCCGGCGCGCAAGCATCGCTCTGGACCGGCGACCGCGGCTCGCTGCTGGGCGACCGCCGCGCGATGCAGCAGGGCGACATCCTGACGGTGGTGATCGAAATCAACGACAAGGCCGAAATCTCGAACTCCTCCGACCGATCCCGCTCCGCCTCGCAGACGATGGGCGTGCCGAGCCTCTTCGGGCTGCCGCAAAAGATCGACCAGGCCTTGCCGGACGGTGCATCCCTTGGCAGTGCCGTCGGCGTGAACTCGAATTCGACCGCACAGGGCGACGGATCGGTCAAGCGCAACGAAAAGCTGACGCTGCGTGTCGCCGCCACCATCACCGACGTGCTGCCGAACGGCGTTCTGGCCATTGAGGGGCAACAGGAGGTTCGGGTGAATTTCGAATTGCGCGAATTGACCGTGTCGGGGTTCGTGCGCCCGGCGGATATCACCCGCCAGAACGAGATCACGTATGACAAGATCGCGTCGGCCCGGATTTCCTACGGGGGACGTGGCCAGATCACCGACATGCAGCAACCCCGCTACGGCCAGCAGGTCCTTGAAGCGGCCCTGCCGTTCTGACCTGAAAGAGGTGCGCCATGAAGAAACTGCTTTTGCCAATCTTGCTGATGCTTGTCGGCACCGGATCCGGAGTCGGCGCAGCGCTGATGCTGAAATCGGATCCCCCGCCAGAGGCGGGGCATGATCTGGCCGCGGGCGCGCCCTGTGGCGATCCGGCGGCAGACCCTGTCGCCACCGAAGGCCACGCTCCGGCGACGGATGCAATTGCGCCCATCGCCGCCGTTGCAGGCAGCGAGTTCGCGCCCCTCGCCAACCAGTTCGTCGTACCCGTGATGGAGCAGGATCATCTGGTCGCCATGATGGCGATCATGCTCAGCGTCGAAGTCCCGTTGGGCGGATCGGCCAAGGTCTATGCCGTGGAACCGCGGCTGCGCGACAGGCTGTTGCAGGACATGTTCCAGCATTCCAACATCGGCGGATTTTCCGGCAATTACACCGCGACCGACAAGATGCGGATCCTGCGGCAGGACCTGTTGCGTACCACCCGCGACATCATGGGGGACGCCGCGCTGGACATCCTGATCCTCGACATCAAACGGCAGGACGTCTGACGCTCAGCCGTCACGCTCCTGCCGCGCGGCCTTGCGGTGCAGATCCTTCGCCTTGGTGCGCAGGGTCAGCTGCCGCAGCGCCTCGGTCCGGCCATGCGCCTTGCGGACCCGGTCCATCTGATGGCCCTTCAGCGCGATGACCTGTAAAAGCTCTGCATTCAACCGCGTCTGGCGGGTCGCGATCCACTGATGCCAGCGCACATCCGCACCCGCCGCCAGCGCCGCATCGTCCGCGCTGCGCGCACTGTGGGCCACGGCGGACCGGTCGTGCAACAAGGTATCCAGCTGGTGACGCAGATCCGCCTCGCGCCGGGTGATCCGGGCCAGCTTGGCCTGCTCGGCCAGAAACACCGCGTCCGTGACGTCGTTCAACTGGGACAGCTTGCCTGTGGTCATGGGCGCCGCGCCGCCTTGGCGCGCATGGCCTGGGCAAAGCGGATGGCCGCCGCAACCGCCTGATAGTGGTCCGGCGCGATCTCCTGCCCGATCTCGACCGTGGCATGCAGGACGCGCGCCGTCGGCGGATCGGAATGGATCGGCACGCCGCTTTCGGTGGCAATCTCTCTGATCCGGGCGGCGACGTCGTCGACACCCTTGGCCACGCAGACCGGCGCGGACCCCGCGGTCCCGCCCCAGGACAGCGCAACGGCGAAATGGGTCGGGTTCACGATGACCACGCTGGCCTGCGGCACATCGGCCAGCATCTGGTTCATCGCCAGATCGATGGCCCGCTGCCGGCGCTGCTGCTTCATGGCGGGATCGCCGTCGGACTCCTTCATTTCGTCTATCATTTCCTTGCGCGACATCCGGTGCTTGCGCGCGTGTTCGGCGCGCTGCCACAGCAGATCGACGATGCCCAATGTCAGGGCAATGGCGACGACGATCAGCATGAGGGTCATCATCATCTGGCCCAGCACGACCGTCACCATGCCAGGCGACAGCGACATCGCCGACATCATGCGGTCGCGGGCAGACCACAGATAGATCCCCGTCACGGTGCCATAGATCATCAGCTTGACCAGACTTTTCCCGAATTCGAAAAGACCCTGCCGCCCGAGCTTGTTCTTGGCCCCCGCAATCGGGGAAATGCGCGACACTTTCGGCGCGATCCGCGAGGGCGCGATGACGAACGCCTGTTGCGCCGCGATCGCCAGCAGCGCAAACGCCGCCGGCAGCGCGAACCACGGCAGCATCTTCACCGCCACCGCCCAGAACAACCCGCCAAGGACCGGCTGTGCCGACCCGCTTAAGGCGAGGACCGAAAGATCGTCGACCTGGTCCAGCAGAACCTCCAGCACCGTTCCCGCGCCGATCAACGACCCGGAGCCCACGCTGGCCACCGCGACCAGAAAACCGCCGTAGGCCGCTGCCGTGGTCAGGTCCGTGGATTTGGGAAATTCACCCTTTTTACGCGCATCATCCAGCTTTTTCTGGGAAGGCTCGAATTGCTTGTCGTCGTCTTCATCGCTCATGGGATGGCGCCGCCCGGGTCCATGATCACGGCGCTGAAGGCGCGCATCCAGATGTCGAGCATCAACGGGGCGCACATCATCAGCAGCACAAGGCCGGCCGCCGTGATGGCCGGGGCGCCCACGAAGCTGACCATCAGCTGCGGCATGGCGCGGTTGATGACCCCGATCGTCACGTTATAGATCAGCGAGGCGATGACGAAAGGCGCCGCAAGGGTGAACCCCAAGGCGAAGATATGGCTGACGGCGCGCAGGCCAAGATCGGCCACCACATCGGCCCCGATCAAAAGGCCGACCGGCACAAGATCGTAGGTCTGGATCATGTAGCCGGCAAAGGCGGTATGCAGGCCCAACACCGCGGCCAGCGCCAGCGCAGCCGTCGTCAGGACATGCCCGATCGCCGCCTGCGGCTCTGCCCCGGCGCTGCCTCCGAAAATCTGCGACAGCGACGTCGATTGCGCCGCGATCGCACCGGCGATCTGCAGCGCAAAGATGAAGAACCGCAGCAACAGCCCGAAAAAGAGGCCCGCCAGCACCTCTGGCAGCACCAGCGGCAGCGCCCCCATCAGGTCGCGGGGAACCGGCCCGATCTGTGCATCGACAGCCGGCACCACCACAACGGTAAAGGCCAGTGCGATCCCCAGCCGTATCCTGGCGGGTACGACCTGCTCTCCGAACGCGGGAAGCAGGGAGACCATGGCGCCGACACGGACAAAGACGACAAAGCCAGACCAGAGCAGGAGTTGCGAGACATCAAGCACTTGGGCGAGAGTCTGGATCATGCGCCGACCAGTCCGACAAGGGCCGGGCGCGCCTCGATTCCGATTTCCTCGAACGACAGGACCGGGTTCATGATGCCCTTGGCCGCCATGACGGTCCGCAGAAACCGCCTGCGCCGGATCGTGGTCACCACGGCGGCATAGGTGCCCTGCGCTGCCGCCTGATTAAGCTTGGCCGCGATCCCGTCGGCCAGCTTGTTGAAAGTGTCCGGCGGCAGGGCCACGTCCCCCCCCGCGCTGCCCCGTTCCGCCCTGATTTCGTAGGTCGTAAAGGCGTCTTCCCATTCGGGGGCAAGTTGCACCAACGGAATGGTGCCGTCCGACCGGCGCACGTCCGCCACCAGCTGAAAGCCAAGGCGCTGGCGGACGTGTTCGGTGATGCCGTCGACGGTCTGCTGCACCTGCCGCGCCTCAGCAATGGACTCGAGAATCAGGGGCAGGTTGCGGATCGACACACGCTCTTCCAGCAGCAGGCGCAACACGCTGAGCAGGACGTCCATCGGCACCTTGTCCGGCATCAATTCGTCCAGAAGGCGGCGGTTCGCCTCGGCGCGGGACTTGTCTGTCAGGTCCGTCATTTCATCCAGACGTCGCCGCAGGGCCTTGTGCGTCAACAGCCTTGGAAAATTGCGTTTGACGATTTCCAGAAGATGCGTCGCCAGCACCTCGGCCGGTTGCACCGTGGTCAGACCAGAGAGGGAGGCGTCTTCCTGCCGGTCGCGGTCGATCCAGCGCGCCGGTGCGCCGTAAACGGGTTCCGCGACATCCTCGCCGGTCAGATCCGTGCTCTCGCCATCGGGCAGCAGGGCAAGGATCCGGTCCGCCTGCAGATGATCGCGCACCTGTTCGACCCCTTGCACATGCACGACATAGGTCCCGGCCGGCAGCGCCGCACTGTCGGTCAGTCGGATTTCCGGCAGCAAAACCCCGAATGTCGTCGCCACATGATTGCGCATGTTCGCGATCCGCGCATCAAGGCCCGTTCCGGGGTCCAGCACCATGTCAACCAAGTCGGGGGCGAATTCGACATGGATGTCATCAAGGTCCAGCATGTCACCCAGCGACCGCTCTGCCTTGGCCACCCTGTCCGGCAAGGCGGGTCGCGCTGCCGCCGCAGCCCGCTTGCGCGCGGATGTCATGGTCAGGAAAGCGCTGCCGCCCAACACGAAAGCGCCGAGCATGAACGGCACGAAGGGCATCCCGGGCACGAGCGCAAACAGCGCCATGAGCACGCCGACCGTCGCCAGTGCCGCGGGATGGCGCCCCAACTGATCGACCAGCGCCAGATCGGTGGCCCCGATCGCGCCGCCCCGGGCCAGCAGCAACGCCGATGCGATCGAAATCACGACAGCCGGAATCTGGCTGACCAGCCCGTCACCGACCGTCAGAATGGCATATGTTTCAAAGGCCTGCCCAAATGGCATACCCTTCATCGCGACGCCGACAATCAGTCCCATCACCAGATTCAGCCCGGTGATCAGCAGACCCGCGACCGCGTCGCCCTTGACGAATTTCGACGCCCCGTCGAGCGAGCCGAAGAATGTCGTCTCGGCCTGCTCACGCTCTCGCCGCAGCTTGGCCTCGGCGTGATCGATGGCGCCGGCGGACATGTCGGCATCAATGGCCAGTTGTTTGCCCGGCATCGCATCAAGGGCAAAGCGGGCGTCGACCTCTGCCATGCGGGTGGCACCCTTGTTGATCACCACGAAATTCACGATCAGCAGCACGCAGAAGACCACGACACCCAGCAGGACATTGCCCCCCATGACGAACATGGCAAAGCCTTCGATGACATCGCCGGCCGCATTTGTGCCGGTGTGACCTTGCCCGATGATCAACTTCGTCGAGGATATGTTCAGCGACAGCCGCAGCATCAGCGAGGCCAGCAGAACCGTCGGAAAGGCAGAGAAATCCAGCGGCCGCTCGATGAAGAGCGTCACCGTGAACATCAGGATCGCCAGGGCAAAGGACGCCGCGAGGCCAAGGTCGAGGACCCACGACGGCATCGGCAGAATCATCATCACGATGATCGCCATCAATGCGAGCGCCAGCAGGATCGTCGGCTGAAACACGTTTGCCATTGTCAAGCGGGGCATCGGTCATGCCTTCCTGAACCGCACAACGTCCGCGACGGAGGATTTGCCATCCGTCGCAGAGGACACGCATACGGTAACGTTGGGAGCCCATAGTGGTCTGCCGGCATTCTGCCCTGCATCGGTATTCTGCCCGCTCAATTGGGATGTCGCTGCGGTCCGTGCTAGACCTCAATCGTTACCAAACCGTGCAGATGCGTGTCAGGATGGCGGTGCATATCGCGACATGAGCGTATCGAGCGTCGCCCGTGTCCTGTTTGCGTCGTCGATCAGCGCCCGCCCGCTGGCCAGCGGGGCCTGCGCATCGGGCGCCGGATTGACCTGATCCTGCGCCAAGGCAGCGGCCTCTTGCAGCAACGTGTCATCGGAAACGGCGAGTGAGGCCCAGTCGCCGCTGCGCCAGGCGGCATCGGCGCCACCGGGTCCTCCCGCCATATCACGCTGCCCCGCCAGGATTGCTGCGGCGCGCGGCGTGGTGACGCCAGACAGGCTCGCTGCAGCCAGCTCTGGCCTGTCAAGATCCATGGCGGCGCTGGCGCGCAGATAACGCCGCTCTGCCATGATGCTGCCGCTGGCTGGCGCCGCGAGGACAGCCAGCACCCGGTCGGGGAAACCAAGGTCCAGCAACCGGGAGGCCACCTTGTTCTGCACCGCCGGAGAGACCGCAGCGCCGGTGGGACGAAAGGCAAGGTCGAGGAACAGCATGTCATCGCCCTGTGCTGCGACAGCCGCGACGGCCACGTCACGCAAGGCCAGGGCGGCAGGCGGATCAAGAGCGGCCTCGGCCTGTGGCAACAGACCCAGCGCGCCCGCCAGATTGCCCTGATGGACAAGGGCTGCCGTCCGGACGCGCAGGATATCCGCTACGACCGGCTGATTGCGATACTCGAACTGCATCGTTTCCAGCAACGACAGCGTTTCGGGTTCCACGACTTCGTCCTGCGCGATCTGCAGGTCGATCAATTGCACCAGCGCATCGGGCGTGATGCGGGGATCCTCTGCAGCCATGGCCTCCAGCACGCCAGTGGCCTGTGCAACATCACCACGGTCAAGCGCAAGATCGGCTGCAACCTGCGACGCCGATTGGGGCGCAACGGCCATCCGCTGCGCCGGGGCAAGCACGGTTTCAGCCAGTTCCGTCAGGCCCGTCCGCCGCAAAAGATCCGCGAGACGCGGTCCAAGCTGTGATTGCAGGATCTCGGGCAATAGCTTGAATTGCTGCACGATCTCGTCAGCTCCGGCAGGCTTCAGGCTGCTTGTCTCAGTGGATGCGAGTGCCGCCCACAGACCCACCGGACCCGGACACCCGATCTGGGCCGCCAAATCCGGTGTGGTCTGGGGTACGTCGTCAATCACTTTCGCCACGGCGCGGATGGCCACCCGCTCTCTGTCATTCACGCCGTCTATATCAAGCACCTGCATGGCTTCCTGGCCAAAACCGAAAGCCAGGTATCCGCGCGCCAATGCGGTCACGGCCTGCGCGTCCGGGCGATCGCGCTCGTCCGTCACTTTCGTCCGCAGCGGCCCGATGACATCGCCAAAGGTCTGGGGTTTGTCATCCATGACCGGAAACGCAAAATAGCTGGCCGGCCAGCACAGCGTGCCGTCGCCGGTCTTGCCACGGGCCGTGTCAAGAAGGGTCTGCAACGTGTCCAGACTGGTATGGGCAAGCAGGCCCGGTGTCACCTTCGACCCCGGTGCCACGGCACCGTGTGCTTCTACCATAGGGTCCGACGTGGTCCCTGCGACCGGATGCGGCGGCTCCGCCAGAGCCGGAGCGGGCGCGACTGTGTCTTCGGTCGTTGCGGCGGCGGCCTGGGCTGCGTCGGGCGCAAGGGTCAGCAGACCCTGAGACGCCGCTCTTGCGAGCGTGTCGACAACCTCTTTTTCCAATCCACCGATATCCTGCGAATTCATGGAAGGGCGCGCTGACAGGCCCGCAGATACGGTTTTGACGGGCCGCAGACCCGGTCCGGCGACGGGAACCGGTACTGTCCCGGGGGCCAGCGGCAACAGCATGCGACCCGGTGGAGCCGTGCCGGCAGATGCCCTCAGGGCCATGGCGGCGCCGCGCAATGGTGAAACCGCGGTCTGCTCGAAAGGGCTTGCAGGATCAGGCAGGCCATCGCGGATGTCGATCACCAGAAAGCGATCGCGAAAGCGGAAGGCCGTCGCAGCACACCGGCACGGAACGATCAGCGACAACGCGCCGTCATCGGCACCGATGGCAGCCAGCCGATTTCTCCCGATCTTGCGGTAGACTTGCGACAGGTCGAAGGTTTTCCGATCTGCGAACCTTAGGGTATAGCCTTGCGCCGTCCGTTGCATCGTCCAGTCGGATCCAGCACCAAGCGGGAACGTCAAGCGCGTGAAACCGGGGTGATCGCCCGACAATATGGTCGCGGTTTGCGCCGTGGCGCAACCCGCACTCAACAGCATCAGGATGATCGCAAGACGGATCATGCGGCCTCCTGCTTCACGCTTTTCAACGCTTCCTCCAGCTCACCGAAACCCGGCCGCATATGCGACGGCGCGTTCTGGCGCCCGACCTCGATGCAGATATTCGGGGCGTGGCGGTGCAAATTCGCCACAAGGATTTCACGGATCATCCGGTGGAAATGACCATCCTCCTGCACCACCGCGCTGACCCGTGTGGAAAATGGCCCCACGAGCCCATAGGCAAGGAAAACACCCAGAAAGGTGCCGACCAGGGCCCCACCGATCATCTTGCCCAGAATCTCGGGCGGCTGGTCGATAGAGGCCATGGTCTTGATCACGCCAAGCACGGCCGCGACGATCCCCAGCGCCGGCAGGCCGTCAGCGATCGACTGCAGCGCATGGGTCGAATGCAGGCTGTGTTCCAGCGTGGCTTCGATACGCTTCTCCAGAACCTCCTCTACCTGATGCGGGTCGTCGTAGTTCATCGACGCGGATCGCAGGGTGTCGCAGATCAGCGCGATCGATTCCTTGTCTTTCGATATGCGAGGATACTTTCCGAAAATCGAGGAGGTGTCCGGCGATTCAATGTGTTCCTCAAGGGCAACCGGGTTGCTGCGCGCCACGCGGATCAGTTCGAACAGCAGGCACATGACGTCGGTGTAATCCTGCGGTTTCCATTTCGGACCCTTGAAGACCTTTCCCACGTCCATGAGCGTATGCTTGATCGTCGACATGTCGTTACTGATCACGAAGGCGCCGAGTGCCGCGCCACCGATCATGATCATCTCGAACGGCAATGACTTGAGGATGATGCCCATCTTGCCGCCGGCCAGAACGTAGCCCCCGAACACCATGACAAAAACGATACCGACGCCGATCAGGCCAACCATGCCGTCATTCCTTTTAGAGAAGTAAGGGGGCGATCTTGTCACCCCTGCATCCGGTATGGCGCAAAGGGATTAAGGAAGACTGTCCATCATTCCGTCGGCACACCGGCATTTCGGCCTGCGAGCACCACACTGATCGAATAGGCTGTCTCCGGGCTGACCTGCGCCATGATCTGGGCCGAGACCTGGGGACTCATCAGGCCCAGAAATCCCGCCGCAAAGTCCGGTGTCATCTGCGAGAAGAGGGCTGCGGCCTCCTTCGGCTTCATGTTCTCGTAGACCGCTACCAGCTTCTGGATATCCGTCTCGGCGGCGACATCGGCCAGCGCCATCGTCGATTTCAGCGAATCCTCGGCCGCCGTCATCGCGGCCAGACGTTCCGACGCCGCGCGCTCGGCCAGCTGCAGGGCCTGCATCCGCTCTTCCATCTGCCGCTCGCGTTCGGCGATTCGGGCCTCCCGCTTCTTGAAGGCGTCCAGAAGCATGGGGTTGTCGGCCCCCGGCACGTCAGCGCCTGGCGCTGCCGCCGCGACTTCGGCCGGTGGCGGATCCATGGCATGATCCGGCTGCCCTGCGGCCCAGGCCTGCCCCGCGGTTGTCGCGCGGATGACACCGGAGAGGACCAGAAGGCCACCGATCACATGCAGCGTGCCCTTGCCACGGCGCGCCCGACGGGTCATTGCCGCTTCTCCTGCTCACGGTTCTGACGCACGAAGAACGGATTCGGTGGCGCCGGTGCGGGCGCCTCGGCCGGCAGATCGTGCAACGATGCAACCAGTAGCTCCAGCTGGCGCGCCGCCTTTTCGGCGCGGTCGCTCACCTCGCTCAACGTGGCCACTGACCCCCTGGCCGTGACCTGCGCGGCTTGGACGGATTTCGACAGGTCGTCGACCTGCGCACTCAGCATCGCGACAGCTCCTCCAACACCTTTTTCAAGGTCGGTAAAATTGCGCAGCCGCCGCGACAGCACGTGACAGTACAGTCCTGCACCCAGCGCACCCGCCACCAGCAGAATATCGGCAATGAAGCTCATCATCTGACCTTTCTAGTTCAGTACGAATTCCATGATCAGCAGATCCCGGACATTGTCCGCGCCCGCCACGACCTGCACCCGACGCAGCATTTGTGCGCGCAGACGCATCAGGGCCGCAGGGTCGGCCAGTTCCACCGCATCCACCGCGCGCAAATAGCCGTTCAGCACATCGACGATCCGCGGCACCACCGCCGTGACCTCGGCCTGCGCTGCAGGCGCCACTTCGACCTGTGCCGTGAAACGCAGATATTTCTGGGGGCCCTGCAGCGAGATCACCATCGGTTCCAGCGGCACGAAAGCAACCGGCACGGCCGTTGCATCCGCTGCGTGGTCGCTCGCTGCGCCGGCGTGTTCCGACTCGGCCGCGTCCCCATGATCGCCGCTGCCGCCGATCATGCCGGAGGTGATGGCAAAGAATCCGGCACCCCCACCGGCAAGAGCAAGAACGAGCCCCAGAAACAGGGGCATTTTCGACTTCTTCGGCAGTACCTCTTCGTCAGCGACGGCAGTCATGGCGCATCCGTTCATAAATTCGCGTTGCAGCCTGCATAAACCGACAAGCCCTAACCGATTGTTAAGTCTGTTCCCCCAAAAACGGTCTGACCGGGCAGAAGCCCGCCTGATCGGAGAATCCTTGTGCAAGGCCTGCTATCTGTCTGGACTTCGCTGAACGCGCGCCGCCAGATCGTCGTGATCGGCGCGACCGTCGCCATGTTTCTGGCGGTGCTGCTCGTGGCCCGCAGCGCATCCCAGCGCGATCTGACACTGCTGTTCGGCGGCCTCGACCCCGCCGCCGCAGGAGAGGTGATCACCGCCCTCGATCAGCGCGGCGCCATCTACGAGGTGCGCGGCGGGGCCATCTATGTCGAATCGAATCAGCGGGATCTGCTGCGCATGTCGCTGGCCGGCGAAGGACTGCCCGCGATCGGCGCCCAGGGCTACGAACTTCTGGACGGGCTCTCCGGCTTTGGCACGACCAGCCAGATGTTCGACGCCACCTACTGGCGCGCGCGCGAAGGGGAACTGGCGCGCACGATCCTTGTCAGTCCTGCGGTGCGTGCCGCCCGTGTCCATATCTCGACCCCGGCGGGCCGTCCGTTCCAGCGCGGCAGCGTGCCGACCGCCGCCGTCACGGTGACCACTGCCGCTGGCGCGCTGACGGCGCAGCAGGTGAAGGCGTTTCAATATCTGGTCGCCGCCGCGGTCAGTGGGCTGAAACCTTCGGATGTGGCGATCATCGATGATTCCGGCGGCTTGCTGTCGGATGGCGGCGGGCCGCCGACCGCGGCTGCGGGCGATGAACGGGCGGACGTGCTGCGCGACCGGGCAGAGCGTCTGCTCGCCGCCCGCGTCGGCCCCGGCAACGCCGTGGTCGAAATTTCGATCGACACCGTGACCGACAGCGAACAGATCATGCAGCGGACCTTCGATCCGGACGGGCGCGTGCCGATCAGCACCGATGTGACGGAAAACACCTCCTCCGCGCAGGACAGTCGCAAGAACAACGTCTCCGTGGCCTCCAACGTCCCCGATGGCGCCGCAGCCGGCGGTGATGGCGGGACCAGTACGGACCAAAGCAACGAGACGCGCTCGCTGACAAACTACGAGGTGTCCCAGACGGAGCGGCAGATCACCAAGGCGCCGGGATCGGTCAAGCGCCTGACCGTCGCCGTGCTGGTGAACGACGCTGTCACCGTGGCGCCCGACGGCACCACCACCGCCACACCGCGCACGCCAGAAGAGCTGACCGCCCTCACAGAACTCGTCTCCTCTGCCGTCGGTCTGGATCCGGACCGGGGCGATGTGATCACCCTGCGGGCGATGACCTTCGGGCCACAACCGGACCTCGGGACCGCGGCAATCGCGCCTGGCCTCCTGTCGGCGCCGCTGAACCTGATGCGGATCATCCAGATCGCCGTCGCCGCCGTCGTGGCCCTGATCCTTGGTCTTTTCGTCGTCCGTCCCATCCTGACCAGCCCCGCGACAGCCATGGCACTGCCCCCACCGGATGATTTCGACTTTGGCGGCTTCGGCGGCCACCTGGCGCTGGCTGGCGGCGGTGGCTTTCCGATGGTCGGCAGCGACAATACCGACGACAGCGGCAGTTTCGGCGGCACTGCGCAAGCCGATGCCGTCGCCCGTCTGCGCCAGATAATCGCAGAGCGCGAGGTCGAGACGGTCCAGATCCTGCAGGACTGGATGGAATCCCCGGAAAAGGAAAACACCTGACATGGCCGTGATGTTCGCTCTCGAAGACTTCGCCAATCCCACTGCGGCCAAGGAACCGCAGATCAATCCCGATTGGCAGGACGGCTACGACGCGGGCCATGCAGCGGCCCTTGCGGACTGCGCCCGCACCCAGTCTCAACTGTCACAAGAGACGATCCAGGCGCTGAGCGACATCACCTTCGGCTTTGCAGAAGCGCGGCTGCACCTTCTTGCGGGCCTCGCGCCGTTGTTTCGCAACCTCGTGAACCGGATCCTCCCCGCGGCACTGGCGGACGGGTTTCCCGCCCACGTCGTCTCGCGCCTGCTGGCCGCCGCAAAGACCGACATTTCCCAGCCCTTTCGCGTGACGCTCCACCCCACGCAGGTCGCGGCCATCAGCAACGTGCTGCCGGACCAACTCGCCACGCTGCTGACGCTCGAGGCGAACAGCGCCCTGTCGCCGCACACCGCGATGATCGACGGTCCCACGGCCGAGACGGCGCTCGATCACGACGCCCTGCTGGCGGACCTGTCAAACAGCCTCTCCGCCCTCTTCGACCACATCACAGAAAGCAGATCCCATGGATGACATGACCACCACGCCGCGCGGCACACGGCTTTTGCAACAGATCCCGATCGAGGTCATGGTGTCGGTCGGCAAGGCCCGCCCCCTGGTTCAGGACCTGCTCAATCTCAGCCAAAGCGCCGTCCTCACGCTGGACCGGCGCATTGACGACCCGGTTGAGATCTACGTCGGCGACAAGCTGATCGCCCGTGGCGAATTGCAGGAACTGGAAGGCGCCGACGCAGGGCAACTGGCCGTGCGCCTGACCGAGGTCATCAGCGACGCCCGTGATCTTGCGTAACATGGCAAGATTGCTGGCGACTGTGGCGCTCTGCGCCGTCGCCGCGCTTTTGCTGGCCACACCGGCCGCGGCGCAGCAGGTCACACTCGATCTGGGCGGAGACGGCGCACTTGCCACCCGGTCGATCCAGTTGATCGCACTGATCACGGTGCTAAGCCTCGCACCCGGCATCGCGATCACCGTGACCTGTTTTCCGTTCATCGTGACGGTCCTTGCGATCCTGCGGCAGGCCATCGGCCTGCAGCAATCGCCGCCCAACATGCTGATGGTCAGCCTCGCGCTGTTTCTGACCTATTTCGTGATGGAGCCTGTGTTTACGGCCGCCTACACGGACGGAATCGCCCCCCTGATGGAAGGGTCGGTCCAGATCGAGGAAGGCTTCAACCTGACGATCGCGCCGTTCCGCACCTTCATGATCGCACGCGTCGACCCTGACACTCTTTCCGATCTCGCCAGCCTGCGCCCGGGTCTTGATCCGCAAGTCACGGCCGAAGATGCGCCGCTGTCCGTGATCGTGCCGTCTTTCCTGCTGTCGGAAATCGCACGCGCCTTTCAGGTCGGGTTCCTGATTTTCCTGCCCTTCCTGATCATCGATCTGATCGTCGCAGCTGTGCTGATGTCGATGGGCATGATGATGGTGCCGCCAGCCATCGTGTCGCTCCCGTTCAAGCTGGCCTTCTTCGTCGTCGCGGACGGATGGTCCCTTGTCGCCGCCAGCCTGGTGCGCGGATACACCGGCGGCTGACGCTACGATTGTTCGGAATGAGACAAGTTCTGAACGGCCCACCACAGGTGGCGAATAGCGCCCGCCGCGGTATCTTTACTGAACAGGCAACAAACGGGACACAGCCTGCCACCGGCAAAGCAGCGGCGCCTCTTCCCGCGATATTCAGCCCCGACAGACGACACCCGACCGCACGTCTAAGGCACCCAACAGATCTCTCTCTTCAGCCCCGCGATCCGCAAGGCCCGGTGCTGCAAAGATCCTGGCATGGTGTCCGACGACACACCCTTCATTTGGCGTCGAAGGCGCCGCCGCGCCACCGGGCGGCGCGTCGCCCGGACACACCCGACCCAAGGTTGAGCAAGGCAGGTCGTGACGCCGGCGCTGGCCTCACGACACATAAAAAACGGCGGGCGGTGCCGCGCACCACCCGCCTTCTTTCGCGTGCCGTTTGCCATCGGTTACCGGACGATAAACTCGGCGTGCAGCGCGCCACTGGCCTTGATGCTTTTCAGGATGTCGATCATGTCACGCGGTGCGACGCCCAGCGCGTTCAGGCCCGCCACGACTTGGCTAAGGGACGTGCCATCCGGCACCTCTGCCAGCCCAATTCCCGGATTCTGCTGGATGCCGACATTTGTTCTTGGCACCACGACCGTTTCGCCTGGCGCGAAGGGATTGGGCTGCGACACCAGCGGCGCTTCCTGGATCCGCAGGGTCAGGTTGCCCTGACTGACGGCCACACGGCTGATCCGCACGTCGTCACCCATGACGATCGTGCCGGACGCCTGGTCGACGACGACTCTGGCCCTCCGTTCGGGTTCGACCATCAGATTTTCGATCCGCCCCAATGCATGGGCCGGGGACGGCATATGCGTGGCGGAAATATCAAGATAAACCGTGCCGGAATCCATCATCCGCGCCACCGGCCGCCCGAAATCCTTGTTGATCACGGCTTCGATACGGCCGGCCGTGGTGAAATCCGGCGTCCGCAACGCCAGCCGCAGCGATGTGAGCGATCCGAAGTCGAAGTCGACCTCGCGTTCAGCCGTCGCACCCGACGGAATTACTCCCGCCGTCGGCACACCCTGCGTGACGCTCGCCCCCTCACCCTTGACCGAGACGCCACCGGCGATGATCGTGCCCTGTGCCACCGCATAGATGTCACCGTCCGCCGCGTTGAGCGGCGTCATGATCAGCGTGCCGCCCAGCAGGCTGTTGGCGTCCCCGATGGCAGACACCGTCACGTCGACCGGGCTGCCGGCCCGCGAAAAGGGCGGCAGGCTGGCCGTGACCAAGACGGCTGCCACGTTCTTGGGCCTGAACTGCTCTCCGGTCACATTCACCCCGAGCCGTTCCAGGATATTGGTCATGATCTCTTCGGTGAAGGGCGAATTGCGCAGGCCGTCGCCGGTCCCGTTGAGGCCCACGACCAGACCGTAGCCCACCAGATCGTTGGTGCGCACTCCGTCGAATTCGACCAGATCCTTCAACCGGATCGGCGCAGCGGTCGCCATATGCGGCAGCAGCAGCGCGCCGATGGCCAAGGTCAGCACGCGTAATATCACAGGTAATTCGCCAGGCTCAGGCGCGACAGGCGCGCGGTTGCGGTGTAGTGCAGCTCCAGTTGTTGCTGGACGCTTTGCAACAAGGTGGCCGTGTCGAAGGGATCCGCCGTGACAAGCGCGTTGCGCGCGGTCGCAAAGGTTGTGCGCTGGGCCGTCCTGCGGGTCGCGCCTTCGTCCAGGCGCTGCTCTTCCTCGCCGATTCGCGCCGCGATGGCCGTCACGGCTTTGGCCGCGCCAAAGCCCCGCTCGGCGCCGGTGCGCATCAGGGCCGCGCGGGTCGGCTTGTCCAACGTGCCCGAGAGCGCGTCGCTGACCGCGGTCAACGCCGCCGCCTTCAGCATGTCGCGAAATCCCTGATCATCCGCGCGTCCCGTCAGTGTCAGCACATCCTGAGAGCCCACCCGCTGGGTCGGCGCGGGACCCGTATCGCCGGTGTAGCCCAGTGTCACAAAGCCGCCGGCGGGATCGTCGAACCAGGCGTCGATGGACGCGGTGATCGACGCTGCATCCGTAGCGCCTCCGATCGACGTCAGGATGTCGGCCAGCATGTCCGCCCCACTGGCCACGGCCGGTCGGTCCACCGCCGCGCCTGCAAAAAGGGACCGATCGCCCAAACGGGCATTCAGCAGGTCGGCAAAGGCATCGAACCCTGCCCGCCCCGCCGCTTCGGCCGCACGAATTTCCGTGTCGCTGGAGGAGGACGAGATGCCCAGCTGCTGTGTGGCAAGGTCGATCTGTTCCGTCGTCATCCGCGACAGCACGATTTGTTTCTGTGCCAATTGTTGCTGCAATTGCCCGGCCGTCAGATCGAACCCGTCGATCACGGCGATTTCGCGGTCCAAGACCGCCAGCTGGCCGATATTGCCCTGCAGATGCGACGACAGGTCCGCAATGCGTCCCGACGACAGCTCTTGCGTCAGGGTGTTCATCCGGGTCTTGATGGCACTGCCTTGACGCAGGCTTTGAAAATGTTGCGACAGGTCGCCGATCGACTGAAAGCTCATGGCCTAGATCTCCATCAAGCGTTGAATGAGAGACTGGATCGTGTCCAGCACCTTGGCGTTCGCGGCATAGGCCTGTTCAACCCGCAGCAGCGTCTGCAATTCCGCGTCGCTGTCCACACCGGTGGCCAGTTCAGCCGCTTTCAGGCTGTCGTGGCGGGCTGCGGCAAACCCCTGTGCCTGCTCGCCGTTCAACCGTGCGGTCGCGAACAGATCCGCCACGCGCGAGACCTGTCCAAGGGCCGAGCCTGACACGATGGCCGGGTCGATGGAACGCTGCGCCTGCAGCGCGTCGGAAAACCGGTTGAGTTGCGCTGACTGACCGATCGCACCCGCGGCAGTGGCCTGCACCCCGTCACGCAGCCGCGACAAGGCGCCGCCACGCCCCGGATCGACGGACGCATTGACACTGATTCGTTGTGACAGGCCGACGATGTCGGCAGGATCGTGGGCCGCTCCACGATCGGTCAGCAGGCCCGGATCGCCCGCCGCGAGCGTCGGATCGACCGCCGGATCGGCAAACCGCGTGATTAGATCGGCCGCGACCTGATCAAGTCCGGTCTGCGCCGTCACCAGTTGGTCGTCGCGCAGCGCAAGAGAGGCACCAAGCGATCCGCCCGCCAACCGACCCAAACCATTCGGTCCGGCGGAGAGTCCGTTGAGTGTCAGGCCCTGCAGCCCGCCACTCGCAAGGGTCATGTCGGCCGTGATCGTCGGCGTCGTGGCAAAGCCGATCTGCGCGGCTTTGCCGTCCAGCAATTGCGCGCCGCTGGTGGTCCAGAGCGCCACCTTGCCCTGCGGTTGCTGGACCTCCCGGATGGGGACGATCGTGCCGATCCGGTCGATGACCTGCTGGCGCTGGTCCATCAGCGCAGAGGGATCCTGCCCCAGCGTGCCCATTCTGGAAATGTCCGCGTTCAGCCGTTCGACCTGCTGCAACGAGGCATTCAGCGTCGCCACATCGCGCCCGACGTCTGCATCCGCCTGTTGGCGCAGGGACTGCACGGTGCGGGCCGCTTGTGACAGCGTCGTCGTCACTTCGTTCAGCCGCGTCAGGACCAGTCCCAGCCGCTGGTCGGATGCCGGATCCGCGGCAGCGGCATTCATCGCCGTTTCAAGCGCCACCAGACGCCCGCCCAGCCCGGACGGATCGTCCGGCGGGCTGAAGGCCGCCTCGACCTTGGTCAGCGTCGCAGCGGTCCGGTCCGCACTGGCCATCCCTGCATCCGCAAGCCTGCGTTCCGACATCAGGCCGCGATCCACGTGACGCTGGATCCCGTCCACCTTTACGCCCGCGCTGGACCCGCCGATGGTCTGCGCCGACAGTTCGACCGACCGGCGGCCGTAGCCGTCGGTCAGCGCGTTGGACAGGTTCGAGGAGACGACTTCCGCCATGCGGGCGTTGGCGGTCAGGCCGCTCAATGCGTTCGTCAGGGATTGCGAGATACTCATGGCTCAGGTCCTTTTGATCAGGCTCAACGCTTGATGTTGGTTGTTTCCTGCAACATCTCGTCCACGGTCTGGATCACCTTGGCGTTGGAGGAATAGGCCCGCTGGGTCTGGATCAGCGCGGTCAACTCGCCCGCCACATCGGTTGTCGATTCTTCCCTGGCAAAGGAGATGACATCACCGGTGGGTCCATCACCGGCATCCCACATGAAGAATGACCCCGATGCAGGCGTCACGCGATAGGATTGCTGGTCCAGTGCCTCCAGCCCGTTGATGTTGGGCACATCGATCAGCGGGATTTGATACAGGATCCGGTTGATCCCGGTGTCGAAGGAGGCCCGGCAAAAACCGTTCTGGTCGATCTCGATCGCGGTCAGAATGCCGATCTGCGTTCCGTTCTTGGAGATGTTGACCGGGGCGAAGCTGTCGCTCAGCTGGGTCATGCCCTGCGGACTGCCGTATGTGCCGATCGTCACATTGATCGGTCCACCGGCCACGGCGACGTCGAACGTGCCGGTCGCGGCGTTGTAGGGGCCACCGGACACATCCGTGACGTTCAGCAACGTTCCGCCACCGCCGCGCGAGTCGTCGAATGTCAGATCGTATTCCCCGACGATGGCGCCGCCGCTGGCGCTGTCGGTGATGGTCATGCGCCAGGCATTCGACGATCCGGTGGCTGGCACCGTCGGCGAGAATGTGACGGTCAGGTTGGCCGATTTGCCCAGATTGTCGAAATATTCGATCGACAGCGGCTCGTCACCGGCCGTCGACCCCGCCTCGGTGCTGGTTGCGGGCAGGTTCACCGCCAGCTTCATTTCGGTCGTCGGCTCACCTGCGAACTGGTTGGCGTTGATCCGGACCGGTTTCAAACCCACGGTCGAATCCCGCGGATAGGGCGGGATCGTGCCGTCGGGATTGGCCGGCCACCCCATCAGCACCAAGCCGGAAGAGCTGCGCAGATACCCCTTGTCATCGGGCCGGAACGATCCTGTCGTCTGCAACAGCATCGGCTTTTCGCCGTTGGCGATGTTCACCGCGGCCTCTGTCGTGACGGGGAACATGCCGCGCCCCCGGACGGCGATGTCGGTCGGATTGTCCGTCGCCACCAGCGATCCCCGCTGGTCGATCATCCGCTGGGTCGTGGCGCGCACGCCGCCCGCCGAATAGCGGCCCTTGGAATTGGCGATCACCAGCGAATGAAAATCCGTTTCCGCGCGTTTGTAGCCGAAGGTGGATGAGTTCGAGATGTTGTCCGAAATCGTGGCCAGACGCGTGGCATTCGCGGCCAGGCCGGCGACGCCAGCGTTGAGCGAGGAGGAAATGGTCATGCGGGTGACGCCTTTCTAGACGGAACGGATTGCGTTGTTACTCATTAGAGCGCTGCCCTTAACGCCAGCCTAACGGCGTCACGTGTCAGAGCGCAGGACGATGATTTCCAGCCGGTTGTTGCGCTCTGACGCCGCGTCGGTGACGGCCTGATCGCGGTCCGCCTTGCCAGTGACGCGCAACAGGCGTGACGCATCCAGACCGCCCTGTTCCAGCAGCATCCGCATCCGCGCGGCCCGCCCGGTCGACAGGTCCCAGGCCACCGTATCGTTCGCGCCGGTTGCGACATGGCCGGTCACGGCAACACCGTTCGTCACCACGGCCAGAACCCGCGCCAGCATGCCTGCAATCGCCACGGTGACCGGGTCCGGCACTTCGCTGTTCGCGCGGAACAGGGGCGCGCCGGGCAGGTCGAAGACCTCGACCACCAGCCCTTCGTCGGTCAGCCGCGTGATGACATGGCGCATCGCGTTTTCCGTCAGAAAGGATTCGCCCCCCATGCCCATCAGCGCGCTTTCAATGTCGCGCAGCGCCTGTGTCTCTGCCGCCCCGGCGCTCAGCCCTCCGGTCATGTCGGCGATGCCGCCGGTGCCTGTCTGGGCCTGCGTGTCCTTGGTCATCAACGAGTCGCCGTTCAGCGACCCGGCCCCGCCAGAGGTCTGCTCCATAAAGGGAATCGCGGGCGAGAAGTAGTCGGCCAGCCCCAGCTTCTGTTCCTCGGACGCGGAACTCAGCAGCCACATCAGCAGAAAGAACGCCATCATCGCGGTGACGAAGTCCGCATAAGCGACCTTCCACGCACCGCCGTGGTGGCCACCGCCCTTCACGACCTTCTTGCGTTTTATGATGATCGGTTGGTTGGGGTGGCCTGCCATGGGTCTGATCCTCGTGTTGACGTGACACGAGGGATGGGTTCAGGCCCGTGAACGTGGCCTTAACCGCGCAATCCGAGGCAACCCGGTTTACAGATCCTTACGGACATAGATGTCGTCGACACCGCAGAATTCCGCCAGAGTATAGCCTTTATTGCGCATCAGCGCCGGCAGCTCTGAACTGCCGGTATTGTTCTCGATCGCCCAGACATCGACCGGGTGGACCACGTGATCGAACGCGGCCAGCGCCGCCAGCTCGCCGCCCTCGATATCCAGCGACACGAAGTCGACCCGGTCCAGCCCGCTTTCGCGGAAAATCGCGTCCAGCGTGCGTGTGGGCACGGTGATGCGGTCCTCTGCATGGCGCGGATCGGCCCGGACGCGCGACAGCATCGCGTCGTCGTATTCGGCTTCCAGACCGCTCATCTGGGTATAGCCGCGGGTCACGGCGATAAAGGATGCGGTGCCGTCCGCATCGGCCACCGCATAGGGCAGGCAGGGGCTGCTGCGCCACAATTCCGCCATCTCGCGGTGCTGTTTCACCGGTTCGACCAGCACCCCGGTCCACCCCAGAACCCGTTCGAAATACAGCGAATTTGATCCAGTAATCCCGTCATAGGCGCCGATATCCAGAAACGTGCCACCGCGTTTGCCGCCCAGAAGACGCTCTACCACCCGGTCCTGCCCGGCCTGGGACGCATAGGCGAATCCCGGCGTCAGCATCGCCTCGACCTCGTGCATCATCCGCATCAGGGGGCCGCGACGTCGCGACCGTTCGGTCTGCAGCGCTGCGGCAAGGTCGGCGCGCACGCCAGCCAGATCGCGGCGGGCCGTCGCGATGCGCTCTGGCAGCGTGGCCGTCATCCGTCAGACCCCGGCGCGTAATAGGACTTCTCCTCGACGATCGTGGACCCCAGCAGCAGGTTGATCTGCTTCTTGATCGCGGCGCGTTCGTCGTTGGTGACATAGACCGCGCGCGCAAGGGCCACGAAGGCGGGACCGAAATCGTGGCGCGCCTCGCAGGCGCGTATGTCGTCCTCGATCGCCCACAGGTCCGCGTTCACCTCGAACAGGGCCTCCCACAGCGTCGCCAGCGCCGCAGTGCGCGGCAGGGCCGCATCGGCGATCTGCGTCAGCACCTGCTGTTCGTGGCGCACATGTGCCAGCTTGGCCGGATCGGTCATCTGTTCGGCCTTCAGCCGCAGGATCGTCAGCTTGTCGATCAACTCTCCGGGCGAGGTCGGGACCATGATTTCGGTCACGCTGCGGCCTTCCGGTCGTGCAACGCCCGGCCAACGTCCGCCATGACCCCGTCCCAGTCCAGCGGGCGGTGCTGCCGGAACAATCGCATCTGTGGATACCATGCCGTGCTGTCTCCTGTGTGGGAATAGACCCAGAATGCGTCCCAGTGCAGGACGCACCAGACCGGCACGCCCAGCGATCCCGCGATATGGGCCGTGGCCGTGTCGGACGTGATGACCAGATCGCAGGCCTGCATCATCGCCGCCGTATCGGCAAAGTCGCGTTCCGTGCTGCCGGTGTCGACGATGAAGGCATCCGCGCCGTCCGCATGATACGCCGCAATCTCCGGCCCCTTGTAGAGAGAGAAGAGCTGGACGCCCGCAATGTCCGTCAGCGGCAGGAAATCCCGGTGACTGAACGACCGGAAGGCATTGCCGCGATAAGTGACCGACCCGGTCCAGACCACGCCGACCTTCAGCCGGTCCGCAAAAGGGGCCACCAGCGCGCGCGCGCGGTCCTTGCTGTCGTCGGGGATGTGCAGCACCGTGGGCGCCGGGATCACGGGATCGGTGGCGAAATGCAGCGCCGCCAGATCCATCATGTTGATCCAGTAGTCCACCTGCATGTCCGGGCGCAGCGCGCCCACGATCAGATCGACACCCGCCATGTCCTGCAACAGCCGCAGCAGGGCTGGCTTCACGGCCATCACGACGCGGCAGCCCCGGTCGCGCAGCACCGGCATGAACCGCCCGAACAGCACCGCATCGCCAAAGCCCTGTTCCGGCAGCACCACGACAGTCTTGCCCTCCAGCGGCTCGCCCTGCCATTCGGGAAACGGCAGATCGCGCGGCTGCAACTCGCCCGCCTCCCAGCGCGCCTTGTAGCTTTGCAGCCCCGCCGCATAGTCGCCGGCCCCCAGCTGCGCAAAGGCCAGCTGCATCCGCAGCTCCGGATCGCCCGGCAGGCGCTGCAGCGCGTCCTGCGCACAGGTTATGGCCTCGCCGTACGCACCCTTGCCCCGCAGACAGCGCACGACCATCGCCAATTGCGCAGGGTCGTCAGGTTGCAGCGCCAGCAATCTGCGCCGCAGCGCGATGCTGTCGTCATACATCCCGATGTCCGACATGACGTTGGCGGCGTTGTTCATCGTGCTGGCCCCATCCGGGTCCAGCGCCAGCGCCCGCCTGTGCGCCCGCAGCGCCATCAGATGCTGCCCAGCCCGGCGATGCAGCACGCCCAGGTTCGACCACATCCCCGCCTCGTCGGGCGCCAACGCCAAGTAGCCGGCATAGGCGGCCAACGCCTCGGCCGTCCGGTCGGCGCTGTGCGCCTCGGCCGCGGCCTTGCGCAGGGTGGCACGTTGGTCCGCCATCGCCCTCAATCGGTCCTGTTACGCTTGATCGGCTGCACCAGCTTGGCAGGGCGGCGCGCCTCTGCTGCCTCGAACAGCGAAAACGTCTGGTTGACGTAGTTCACCGCGCCCGAGATCAGGTCCATGTACTCCGTCAGCTCCTCCGTCACCTCGACCTCCGACACCACGACCGACCGATCCTGCGGCGCCACCTCGAAGGTGCAGTAAAACAGCGGATCGCCCCGGTTCACCTTCAGCGGCTTGTCCGGATCGGCCCATTCGAAGGCCCACATCAGCGGGCGCGGCCAGACGTTGATCGGGAACCGCCCGCCAAAGATCGTGCCCGGCAGCGGCGTCTTGCTGTAATGCAGAAAGGGTGCGACCTGGCTCATGTAGACCGGCTCGTCCGCGATGAAGACGTAAGGCAGCTCCAGCTGGATCGTCGGCACACCCGGATAGCGCCACTCGTGCTCTGCGGTGATATGGATCTTTTCGCGCAGCTTGTTGGCGCGGATGCCCGACATGTCGCCGTTCAGATTGCGCATCGCGGGCTTGCCGTCCTTATCGCGCATGAATTCAAGGTTCAGGTCGAACGGACAGCGCACCATGAAATAGCGGCTTTCCATGTTGATGACCGCCGGACAGCGGCTGGCGCTTTTGGCATGGGTCTTGTTCATGTCGGCGGACCGCACCCGCTCTGGCGGGAAATAGACGATCCCGGCCTTGCGCTGGTTCAGGAACCAGCCGACCTGCACCGGACCGCGCCCCGGCTCTGCGCCTTGGGTATTCTCGAACTTGACCGATAACTGCATCGCCATAACCCTTTGCCGTTCACATGAAGTCGTGTCGGCGCACTGTCCGGATTGAACCGTCCGTGGTCAATATGCGGTTAATTGGGGCCTGAATTTGTTCGGGATGGCGCAACAATCAGATAATCGTACTTCGCCAGAAACAATGCCGCACCAATCGCCAGATCGACCCGCAGGCCCGTCAGCCGGGCGGCATCCGCAAGGCTCAGCGGTCCGTGATCGGCGATGATCCGGGCATAGGCCGTTATCCGCTCTGCCGGCAGCAGCGACCGCTTGTACAGCGCGCGCCCGTTCAGCGCATCCAGCGTCGCAAGGCCTGCGGCATCCAGCGGCCGCCTGCTCTGGACGATCCAGTCGCCGTCGGGCCGGTCCGTCGGGTAGCGGCCGTACAGGTCGAACGGGTCGATCTGCATCGGCGACAGCGGCGGCCGCACCGCCACCCCCCTGCGCCGCGCGGCCAGATCATCGCCCAGCGCCAGATACTGCGGGATGACCGCCGACCAATCCAGCGTCGCCGCGACATGCGCTTGCCCGGCGCGTCCCATCCGCGCCCGCAGCGCGGGATCGTCCAGCGCCACAAAGGCCGCGACATAGGCCGCGATGTCGATCTGCGTCTGTTGCTGCATCAGCACCAGATGCTGCAGATAGCCGTCCGTGCCATCCGCAAAGCGGGCCGCCAGATCGGCCCCGATCCGGTGGCCGCCACCGGTCATCCGCGTCGGGATCAGGAACCCCGTTTCACCGTGCAGCACCGTATCGCGAAACCCGTCCCAGTCCGGCATCACGACGGGCAAACCCGCCGCCATCGCCTCGACCGGCACAAGGCCGAAGGTTTCCTGAATATTGTCCACCGGCAGCGTGAACACATCGGCCCCCGCCCAGATGTGCCGCCGCACGTCCGCCACGCGCCCGTCGATGATCTGCATCGCGACAGAGGGGCACAGCGCCGCCGCCCCGTCGCGGTGCAACGCCTCCTCCTCGGGCCGCGTGGCATAGCCCACCATCCACAGGTGCACCGGCCGCCCGATCTGCGCCGCCACCTGTTCCAGCGCGATGAACAGCGGCGCGGGGTTCGCCTTTTCGACGCTCGTCAGACGCCCCATCGTCATCACGACCAGCGCCTGTTCCGGTGCACCGAACTGCCCGCGCATCCGGTCGCGCGCCCCCGGCACCGGCGCGAAATCCGCCGCATGAATCCCCAGCGGGATCACCGGCAGCTGCGGCAGCGGCACGCGGGTCGCCCCGAACCGGTCGCGGATAAAGGCGACCTCTTCTTCCATCTGCCGCGCCACCACACTCTGGACCGCGCGAGAGGTGCAGATGATCGCGTCCCAGTCCTCGACCGGGTTCAGCATCAGGTTATGCAGCCCCTCGATCACCCGCCGTGTGGACACCGTATGCGTGATCCCCACCAGACTGCACCGGTCCGCGCCAAAGCGTTGCCGCCGCCACGCCGCCGTAAGGTACCCCGGTCCGGGAAAGAACACCGTGCCGACTGCGGTGAAATCCGCATCCCCGCGCAGGGGCCATGTCTGCACGGGCCGTGCCTCGCCCAGCGCCTTGACCGTCTCGGCAAAGGCATCCCCCGCCGCCTTGTTTTCGACGACGGCGCTGACGCGCGGGCCGGGGACGTGGGTTAGAAAACCGCGCAGGAACGACTGACCCGCCGACCGGCGCCCCACCAGGTCCTTGCCCTCGCCTTCGATCGCATCCGCGTGAAAGAAGATGGCAGGCCCGTCGCGTCCCGTATCCGTCACCCGACGGCCACGTCGCGGCAGGCGTCCATATCCGACGCGACCGCCGCATCCAGCGCCTGTTGCAGCACGGCACCGCGCGCGAAATCGGGCAAGGCCCCCTGCCCCGCCCGCACCGCCGCGATGAAGCGGACGTAATTCGTCTCGACCGGCGGGACGGGCATATCCTGCCAAGTCCCCGCCGTCAGATCCGCCTCAAGACAGGCGCGCAGGATCGACTGGTTGTTCTCCCACCGCACATCCAGACCGCCTTTCGTGCCGAAGATGCGCAGCCGCAGGTCGTTCAGATGCCCGCTGGCCATGCGCGAGGCGTGGACGACCCCGACCGCTCCACTGGCCAGTTGCACCTGCATCGTGGCCGAATCGTTGGCATCCAGATCGTATTCCCCGATCCGCCCGCCCGGCGCCTTGTCGAAGGTCCGCAACCGGCACGACATCTGCGCCGTATCCGCCCCCGCCACGAAGGTCGCAAAATCAAGGATATGCACACCCACGTCGCCCAGCACGCCAAGGCTGCCGTGCTTGCTGCTCAACCGCCACAGCCACTGCGCCTCTTCGTTCCACTTGCCCCATGCCGGCTGCGTCAGCCAGCTTTGCAGGTAGGACGCCTCGAAATGGCGCACCGCACCGATGGCACCGCTGTCCACCAGCCGCGCTGCCTCCATCACCGCGGGCACGTTGCGATAGGTCAGATTGATCATGTTCACGACACCCGCGCGACGGGCGGCCTCGGCCATCTCTGCCGCTTCGGCGTAGTTCACGGCGAGTGGTTTTTCGCACAGCACATGCTTGCCCGCCGACAGCAGCGGCAGCGTCGTCGGGAAATGCACGGCGTCCGGCGTCACGTTCGACACCGCGTCGAATTCCCCCCATTGCAGTGCGTCGATCACCGAATCAAAGGCATGGGTGATCCCGTGCCTGGCGTTGAAACTGTGCAGGTTCTCGGGGTTGCGGTCCACGCCGCCGACCAGTTCGACCCCCTCCATCGCGGCATAGGCTTCGGCGTGGGCGTTCGCCATGCCGCCTGTGCCGACGATCAGAACGCGGACCGGCGTCAACGAAAACCCTCTTCGCCGTCCGCGTGCAGCTTCAGCCCGCGCTGCTCCAACGGCTCCAGCGCCTCCTCGATCGGCACGTTCGGCGCATCGGTCACGTCCTGCACGCGGACGGCCGGGTTATGCGCCCACTTCACTGCGTTGCGCAGCACCCGCTTCACGTTCTCGTCGAAATAGGTGGGATAGGTTTCGTGGCCGGGCCGGAAGTAAAACACGTTCCCCGCCCCGCGCCTGTAGGTCAGACCGGACCGGAACACCTCGCCGCCCTGAAACCAGCTGATGAAGACCGTCTCCAGCGGCTCCGGCACGCCGAAAGGCTCGCCGTACATCTCCTCGTTCTCCAGCTCGAAGAAATCGCCCAAGCCCGCCGCGATCGGATGATTGCGCGCCGTGACCCACAGCCGCTCGCGCTCGCCCGCCTCGCGCCAAATCAGGTTGCAGGGCGTGCCCATCAACCGCTTGAAGATCTTCGAGAAATGCGCCGAATGCAGCAGGATCAGACCCATGCCGCCCCAGACCGCCTCGGCGACACGCTCCACCACCGCGTCATCGACATCGCCGTGCGCCGCATGGCCCCACCACAGCAGCACGTCCGTCTCGGCCAGCCGTGCGGCAGTCAGGCCATGCTCCGGTTCCTGCAGGGTCGCGGTCGACGCGCTGATTCCCTTGCCTGCGTTCAGCGCCGCCGCGATCGCGCCGTGAATGCCCTCTGGATAGAGTTTTCCCACCACCTCATTATGGGTTTCATGGACGTTCTCGTTCCAGATGACCGCGCGTATCGCCATGTCAGACGCCTTTTTTCAAATCATTCCGGCGACACAGTGCATCGCGCCCGAAAAGCATGCAATGCCGACCTGCCCCGCACCAATATGTGTCAGCTCAAGTTTACACTTGCCGAACGCGTAACTGTCTAACTAAACTGACACTCATGAGCATCACCGTCCACACACCTGTCGCGTCCCGCCGCTTTCCCGCGCCCGCTGCCGTCGCGCGCCTGCTCAAGCCGTGGACATGGTTCCCGCCGATGTGGGCCTACCTCTGCGGCGCGGTCTCGGTCGCGGCCAGCGCCGACTGGGGCCTGATCGCGCTGGGCGTCCTGCTGGCGGGTCCGATCACCTGCGGCATGAGCCAGGCCGCCAACGACTGGTGCGACCGCCACGTCGACGCGATCAACGAACCGGACCGGCCCATTCCGTCCGGCCGCATCCCCGGCCGCTGGGGCCTGTGGATCGCGCAGGGCATGACCGTCCTGTCGCTTGCCGTCGGCTGGTATCTCGGCCCCTTCGTCTTCGGTGCCACGATCCTCGCCTGCGCCGCCGCCTGGGCCTATTCGGTCGAGCCTGTCCGCGCCAAACGGTCTGGCATCTGGGGCCCGCTGCTGTGCGGTCTTGCCTATGAAACGCTGCCATGGGTGACGGGGGCCGCCGTCCTCGCGTCGGGCACGCCATCGCCGCAGGTGATAGGCGTCGCGACACTCTACGGCCTTGGCGCTTACGGCATCATGACCCTCAACGATTTCAAGGCGATCAAGGGCGACCGGCAGATGGGCCTGCGGTCCCTGCCCGTCATGGTTGGCCCCGACCGCGCCGCCCGCATCGCCTGTGCCGCGATGATCGTCCCGCAACTCGCCGTCATCGCCCTGCTGACCCTCTGGGACAAACCGCTGCATGCGCTTGCCATCGCCGCCCTGACCGCCATCCAGATCGCCGCCATGCGCACCCTGCTCCGCGACCCCGAAGGCAAGGCGCAGTGGTATCAGGGCATGGGTATCCTCTTCTACATCAGCGGCATGATGATCGCCGCTTTTGCCTTGCGCCAGATCGGAGCCTGACATGCAGCTTTCATGGTTTCAGATCGTCCGCCTCGGCCTCGTGCAGATGTGCCTTGGCGCGATCGTCGTACTGACGACATCGACCCTGAACCGCCTGATGGTGGTGGAACTCTCGCTCGCCGCCGTCGTGCCGGGGATGCTGGTCGCCCTGCATTACGGCATCCAGCTCTCGCGCCCGAAATGGGGCTTCGCCTCTGACGCGGGCGGCCAGCGCACCCGATGGATCATCGGGGGAATGGTGGCGTTGGCCTGCGGCGCGCTGATGGCCACGGGCGCGATCCTGATCTTCCCGCAATCCTTCGCGCTGGGCATGGGCGTCTCGATCATCGCCTACGCCCTGATCGGCCTCGGCGTCGGTGCCTCGGGCACATCCCTGCTGGCCCTGATCGCGACCACCACCGCCCCCCACCGCCGCGCCGGGGCCGCCACGGTCACATGGCTGATGATGATCTTCGGTATCGCCGTCACCGCCGGCACCGTCGGCGCGCTTCTGACCCCCTACACCCCCGCCCTGCTGCTGGAGGTCGTCTTTACCGTCACCTGCGCCGCGATCCTGCTGACCATCCTCGCCGTCTGGGGGGTCGAGCGTCGCCTGATCGCGGTCACGGAGCCCGACCCCACCCGGTTCCGCGACGGCCTGCGCGAAGTCTGGTCCGAGCGGCGCGCGCGCAATTTCACCCTCTTCGTCTTCCTGTCGATGACCGCCTACTTCATGCAGGAACTGATTCTGGAGCCATACGCCGGCCTCGTCTTCGGCTTCACGCCAGGCCAATCGACCTCGCTGTCAGGCGCCCAGAACGGCGGCACCTTCATGGGCATGCTCTGCGTCGGCATCCTCGCCACAGGCTTCAAGATCGGCGGATTGCGCGGCTGGGTCGTGGCGGGCTGCATCGGGTCCGCCTTATCGCTCGCCGCCCTCGCGCTGATCGGCCCCATGGGACCGGGCGCACCGCTGGTCCCTGTCACCGTCGCACTCGGCTTTTTCAACGGCGTCTTTGCCGTCGCCGCCATCGGGTCGATGATGGCACTGGCGGGTCAGGGCCGCGACCGCCGCGAAGGCACGCGCATGGGCCTTTGGGGCGCCGCACAGGCCCTTGCGGCGGGCTTCGGCGGGCTGTCGGGTGCCGCCCTCGTCGACGTCCTCCGCCTGACCACCCAAGACACCTCCGCCTTCGGCAGCGTCTTTCTGTTCGAGGCCACCCTCTTCCTCGCCGCCGCCGCCATGGCGGCCCGCATCATGGACCGCAAGCCGGTCATCACAGCCAACCTCGTTCCGGGAGAATAACCATGCAATATGATGTCGTCGTCGTGGGCGGTGGCCCGTCCGGTGCAACAGCCGCTGACGATCTGGTCCGGTCCGGCCACCGGGTGGCCCTGCTGGACCGCCTTGGCCGGATCAAGCCCTGCGGCGGTGCGATCCCGCCCCGCCTGATCGCGGATTTCTTCATCCCCGACAGCCAGATCGTGGCGAAAATCACCACCGCCCGCATGGTGTCCCCCTCGGGGCGTCACGTCGACATCCCGATCGAGGATGGCTACGTCGGCATGGTGGACCGCGAACACTTCGACGTCTTCTTGCGCGACCGCGCGGTGGCCGCAGGGGCTGACCTGATCGCAGGCACCTTCGTCAGGATCACCCGCGATGCAGACGGCACCCATGTCGTCTATCGCGACAAGGCGGACGGCACGGAAAAGACCCTGTCTGCCAAGCTGGTCATCGGCGCCGACGGCGCCCGGTCCAAGGTCGCGGCCCAATGCGTGCCCGGCGGCGACAAGATCCCCTACGTCATCGCCTACCACGAGATCGTGGTGGCGCCGACCAAGACGGCCACCTACGACCCCACCCGCTGCGACGTGATCTACGACGGCAAGATTTCCCCCGACTTCTACGGCTGGATCTTTCCGCACGGCGGTCAGGCCAGTATCGGTATGGGATCGCTGGTGAAATCCGTCGACGTGAAACAGGCCACCGCCGACCTGCGCGCGGCCCACGGGCTGACCGACTGCAAGACGATCCGCCGCGAAGGCGCGCCGATCCCGCTGAAACCGCTGGACCGCTGGGACAACGGCCGCGACGTGGTGCTGGCGGGCGATGCGGCAGGCGTTGTGGCACCGTCCTCCGGTGAAGGGATTTATTACGCCATGGTCGGTGGCCGGGTCGCTGCGACAGCGGCCGCAGCAAAACTGCGCACCGGCCGGATCAAGGATCTGCAACTCGCCCGCCGCCTGTTCATGAAGGAACACAAGCAGGTGTTCCGCGTCCTTGGCGCGATGCAGAACGCCTATTACAAGTCCGACGAGCGGCGAGAGCGGTTTGTCTCGCTCTGTCACGACGTGGATGTTCAAAAGCTGACGTTCGAGGCCTATATGAACAAATCACTGGTAAAGGCACGACCCATGGCGCACCTCAAGATCGGCATCAAGAACCTCGCCCACCTCTCTGGGCTGGTGGCCGTCACCCGCACATGACCGTGATGATCCCCGCATGGATCGACGGCACGCTGACGCCCGTCGAAAAGCTGGAGGCCCACGTCAAGGGCCTGCGGCACAAGGCAATCAGCGTTTTCGTCATGCGGGGCGATCATGTGCTGATCCAGCAGCGCGCGTTGTCGAAATACCACACCCCAGGCCTTTGGGCGAACACCTGCTGCACCCATCCCGCCTGGGGCGAGGACTCGGCGGCCTGCGCCGCCCGGCGTCTGGACGAGGAACTGGGCATCACCGGGCTGACCCTGACCCACCGGGACCGGATTGAATACCGCGCCGATGTGGGCGGTGGCCTGATCGAACACGAGGTGGTCGAGGTCTATCTGGCGCAGGCCCCCGCCCGCCTGCCCCTCGCCCCCAATCCCGATGAAGTCATGGCAACCCGCTGGGTGTCCCTCTCGGACCTGCGGCGCGAGATTACGACGACACCAGCGCTTTTCACGCCATGGCTGCGCATCTATCTGGCCGAGCATGCCGCTGCGATCTTCGGCGAGGCTCTTGCGACCTGACACCACGGCCTTTGACCGGTCTTGAAGTCTTGCCGTTTCGATGGGACACAGTGATTGACGTCGTTGCAACCGGAACTGGTGCAGACGACGCCCATCAATGCCAGTCCAATTGATCGGTCGGGCAGCAGGAGAGTCTAGAAAGCGATGCCAGAGACCACGATGGAATGGGACGCGCTGTTCCGGCAATTGCCAGCGCCCTGTCTGGTGCTGGACCGAGACATGAACATCGTGGCCGCGTCATCGCAATATCTGGCCTCCGTGAACAGGCAACTCGATGACATCAAGGGCAAATATGCCTTCGATATCTTTCCCGAGGATGACGACCGGCTGGCCATGTTCAAGGACGCCATACAGCGTGCCCTCGACGGCGAGGCGAACGCCCTTGTCGCGGTGCCCTATGCGATTCCCGTCCTCGATTCCGACGGTCAGCCGACCGGCCAGACGCGAGAGATCTGGTGGACCTGCCAACACAATCCCGTGGTCTCGTCCGACGGCAAGATCCGCTACGTCGTGCAGAACGCGCAGGACGTCACCCAGCAGGTGATGGCAGAGCAGCTGAAGGACACGGTGGCCAGCGAACTGCACCACCGGGTCCGCAACATCTTCTCCTTGATCTCTGCCACCGTAAAGCGGACGGCCGCCCATTCCGAGGATCTTGCGGATTTCGAGGCCAAGTTCGAAGGGCGGCTGATGGCCCTGTCGCGCACCCATGCCTACCTGACCGGAGACAACTGGGACGGCATCACCATCGACCAGATCGTTGGGCGCGAACTGGCGGAATACCACGACCTTGGCAGTGAACAGGTCAGTGTCAGCGGCACACCGATCGTGATGAACGCGACAGAAGCGCAGATCCTGACCCTCGCGGTGCACGAGCTGACCACCAATTCGGTCAAATACGGGGCGCTGAAATCCCCGACCGGACGGTTGGATATCGTCTGGACGGTGGCGGATACGGGCGGATACGACTTTGAATGGCGCGAACATGGCATCCGGATAGACCAGCAGCCCGATCGCAAGGGATTCGGGTCGTTCATCCTCGACAGTGTCGTGCCGGCGCAGTTGAAGGCCAAGGCGCGGCGGGACTTCCAGCCGGAGGCCTTCACCTACCAGCTGTCAGTGTCGGAGCGGACGACCTCGCGCTAGCGCCGGCCCCCGCGAATACATTTCAGACTCCAAATGTTTCGCACGCGATACATATTATGTAAAACGAGGGGTATTTGTTAACTATCCCCACCTTGCCGCGGCGCGGGTCCGCGCGGTGACGTGTCCGCGTCCGAGAACCGGATCGGCGTCCGCATCCCCGGCACCCCATCCAGATCGACCTGCATGCCGCGATGCACGATCTGCGGGTCGGCAAAGACCTGTGCCATGTCGTTGATCGGACCGGCGGGAATCCCGTGCGCCTCGCAGGCGGCCAGCAGGTCGTCGCGGGTGCGCAGGATCGTCTTCGCCGTCAGCAGGTCCGTCAGGCTGTCGCGGTGGGCGACGCGGTCCGGGTTGGTGATGAAATCCGGATGTTCCGCCAGATCGGGCAGGTCCAGCACGGCGCAGAGCCTGCGGTATTGGGAATCGTTGCCGGTGGCGATGATGATATGGCCGTCGGCACAATCGAAGACCTGATAGGGTGTCAGGTTGGGATGCGTATTGCCCGTCCGCGTCGGTGGCGTCCCGGTCGTCAGGTAGTTCATCGCCTGATTGGCCATCACGGCCACCGCGCAATCGAACAGCGCCATGTCGATCTGCTGGCCCTTGCCCGTCGTCTGCCGCTGGTGGACGGCGGCGAGGATCGCTGTGCTGGCATACATGCCGGTGAACAGGTCCGCCACGGCGACACCGGCGCGTTGCGGCTGTCCGCCGACCTCTCCGGTGATCGACATCAGGCCGGACATACCCTGGATGATGTAATCATAGCCCGCACGGTGGGCGTAGGGGCCGTCCTGACCGAAGCCGGTGATGGAACAGTAAATCAGGCGCGGATTGATCTCCGACAGGCTGGCATAATCGAGGCCGTATTTCGCAAGACCACCGACCTTGAAGTTCTCGATCACGATATCGGCTTTGGCGACCAGATCGCGGACCTGCTGCTGCCCTTCCGACGTGCGGAAATCGGCGGTGACAGAGGTCTTGCCCCGGTTCGTGCCGTGGAAATAGGCCGCCGTCCGCTCGCCGTCGTGGTCCACCCAGGGCGGGCCCCAGCGACGGGTATCGTCACCTTCGGGGCTTTCGACCTTGATGACCTCTGCCCCCAGATCCGCCAGCGTCTGACCGGCCCAGGGGCCGGCCAGAATGCGCGCCAGTTCGATGACGCGCAGACCTTCGAGGGGCCGCATCAGGCTGGCATCGCGTCGTCGATGATCTTCTTCATGTCGGCGTAGGACATGTTTGAATACTTCGTACCGTCGATCAGGAAGGACGGGGTGGAGTTGATGTCGTCCGCCTTGGCGTTCGCCTCGTACCAGGCGACGAGGTTCTGCGCCGTGGCCCCGTCGTTCAGGCAGGTATCCAGCATCTCGTCGGTCAGGCCGGCGGTCTTGCCCAGCTTGCGCAGGTTCTGCGCGATATTCGCGGGATCGCCACCGGCGGTCCAGTCGCGTTGCTTGTCGTACAGCATGTCGGCGATGCCGAAGAACCGCATTTCCCCGCCACAGCGCGCGATCATCGAGGCCCAAAGGCCGAAGCGGTCGAAATAGACCTCGCGGTAGGTGAACTGCACCTTGCCGGTGTCGATGTAGTCGGCCTTGAGCTGCGGCCAGACGGTGTCGTGGAATTCGGCACAGTGCGGGCAGGTGAAGCTGGCGTATTCGGTGATCTTGACCGGCGCGTCGGCGGACCCGATCGTCATGTCGGCGATGGCAGAGGGGTCTGCCGGCGTGTCGGTCTGGGCGTTGGCCATGCCGACCAGCAGGCTGTTCTGCGGGCTGTTCAGGTTCAGCGCGAAGGCGCTGCCAAGGACCAGCGTGGCGCCACCGGCGGTGAGAAGGGTTCTGCGTTTCATGTCACTTACCTCAGGTTCGGTTTTTGTGTTTTGACAGGACGTTGGCGGCCAAAGCCTCCAGTGCCGTCCTCAGATCGTCATTCGCGACGCCGCTTGCAACCGCGCGGGCGCGGTCCTGTGTTGCGGCGTCGGGCTGTGGGGGTGCTTTCGGGGCGGGCGAAAAGGCCACGCGCCCTTCGGCAAAGCCGGTGGGTGCCGTCTGCGTGATGCGCACCCGCGCGATGGCACGGTAGCCGTAGCAGGCGTTCACCTTTTCGAGGATCTGCAGCTTCTGCATCTCCAGCATCGGGGCGTTCGCGCCCGTCGTCAGCAAGGTCAGGGTCGCGCCCAGCGCGCCGCGGCCGTAGCTGACGCTCACCGGGGTTGCCACGCTGGACACCTGTTCGCCCACGAATTCGGCCCAATGGGTCAAAAGACGCGTCTCGGCAAAGCCGCGCCCTTCGCTGCCCGCGCGGATGCGCGACTGCATCAGCGTGACGGCGCGGGAAAAGCCGCGGGTGGAAGAGGTGCGGTGTGGCTGTTTCATGGTCACGGTCTAGTCTATGTCGTGCCGCACGCCAAGTCAGCGCGAGGGGGCATGAATTATGCGTGACCGATCATTGCAACTGCTGGACTGGTACGATGTCCATGCGCGGTCCATGCCGTGGCGCGTGCCGCCCGGCGATCGCAAGGCGGGGGCCTTGCCTGACCCCTATGGCGTCTGGCTGTCAGAGGTCATGCTGCAACAGACCACCGTGGCCGCCGTGCGCGATTACTGGCGCAAATTCATCGGGTTGTGGCCGACCGTTGCCGATCTGGCAGCGGCAGAGGATGCCGATGTCATGGCCGCCTGGGCGGGGCTTGGCTATTACGCCCGCGCGCGCAACCTGCTGAAATGTGCCCGCGCGGTCGTGGCGGATCATGGCGGGGTATTTCCGTCCGATCACGCGACGCTGCTGACGCTGCCGGGGATCGGGCCCTATACCGCCTCTGCCGTGGCGGCGATTGCCTTTGACCGACCCGAGACGGTGCTGGACGGCAATGTGGAACGTGTGATGGCGCGGCTTTACGATGTGCATACGCCCTTGCCTGCGGCAAAACCGGAGTTGATGACGCTGGCCGCCGCCCTGACACCAGACGAGCGGCCCGGCGACTATGCGCAGGCGGTGATGGACCTGGGTGCGACGATCTGCACGCCGAAGTCGCCGGCCTGCGGGATATGTCCGTGGCGCGACGATTGTGCGGGCCGGATCGCGGGGACGGCACCGATGCTGCCAAAGAAGACGCCAAAGAAGGCGGTGCCGGTGCGGCGCGGATTCGCTTACGTCGTGCGGCGCGCCGATGGGGCGTGGTTGCTGGAAACGCGGGCCGAAAAGGGTCTGCTGGGGGGCATGCTGGGGTTTCCGGGGTCGGACTGGTCGGATGATCCGCAACCTGCGCCCCCGGTGCAGGCCGACTGGCAGGTGCTGGACGCCACGGCACGGCACACATTCACGCATTTCCATCTGGAACTGGTGATTCTCTGGGCCGTCGTGGCGACGGATGCAGTCCCCGACCGGGGGCAATTCGTGGCTGCAGGGGCCTATTCACCGGCGTCATTACCCACCGTCATGCGCAAGGTGCATGATCTGGTCGCGGATTCTTTACCAATTCGCTGATAAAAAGGCTTAATCTGCGGGTATGACGCTGGCAGAGAGGACGCCATGACCGCCACCGCCACCACACCTGTCATCAGCCGCCTGTCGGCAGCGCTGCCGTTCTGGCTGTCGCTGCTGCTGATTCCCATCGCGTGGATCTCTGCGGTCTGGGGCGGCTGGGCGGTGCTGCTGTTGCCGGTCTGCACGTGGTACCTGTTTGGCGTGATCGACATCTTCGCGGGCCTGAACGAGGCGAACGAGGACCCCGACACGCCCGACGACCAGTTATGGTGGTATCGCATCATCACCATCGTCTGGGCGCCGGTGCAGGCGATATCCCTGTTCGGGATGATCTTCTACGCGACGCGGGCCGATCATCTGGACGGCTGGGAACTGACGGGGCTGTTCTTTGGCATGGGCGTCATCACCGGGACCATCGGCATCAACTATAGCCACGAGTTGATGCACCAGCGCCCGAAGATCGAGCGCTGGATGGGGGATATCCTGCTGGCGATGGCGCTGTATTCGCATTTCCGGTCAGAGCATCTGCTGGTGCATCACCGCTATGTCGGCACGCCGCGCGATCCGGTGACGGCGCGGTATAACGAAGGATTCCACCGTTATTTCCCGCGTGTGCTGGCGCAATGCTACGGCTCTGCCTTCCGGGCAGAGGCGGCGATGCTGGCCCGCAAGGACCGGCTCTGGCACGACCGCAGCAATCCGTTCTGGCGGTATTGGGCGCTGCAACTGGTGTTTCTGGCGCTGGCGCTGGCGGTCGGCGGCTGGCTGGGGGTGGCGCTGTTCCTGTGGCAGGCCTTTATCGCGGCGTGGCATCTGGAACTGGTCAATTACATCGAACACTACGGTCTGACGCGGGAACATCTGGGCGACGGCAAGTATGAATACGTCAAGCCGCACCATTCGTGGAACTCGGCCCAGAAGGCGTCGAACTGGTTGCTGATCAACCTGCAGCGCCATTCGGACCATCATTACAAGCCCGACCGCCGGTTTCCCCTGCTGCAGACCTACAGTGCCGAGGATGCGCCGCAATTGCCCTACGGCTATTCGATCATGGGGATCGTGGCGATGGTGCCGCCGGTCTGGCGGCGCATGATGAACCCGCAGGTGCGGGCGTGGCGGCAGAAGTATTATCCGCAGATCACGGATTGGTCGCCCTACAAGAACGCGACCAATCCGTGGCCCCGCTGACTTAGGTCGGATCAGCGCCGACGCGGACCAGTTGCTTGCCGAAGTTGCCGCCCTGCAGCATTTCGAGGAAGGCATGCGGCGCGTTTTCCAGCCCCTCGGCGATGTCTTCGCGGTAGGTGATGGTGCCGTCGCCGACCATCGGGCCGACCTGATCCATGAAGTCGCCGAACTTGTGGAAGTGTTCGAAGATGATGAAGCCTTCAACCAGCAGACGCTTTGTCAGGATATTGCGCCAGACGGCGGGCAGGGGCTGCGCATCCTTGATGCCCTGACCGGAATACCAGGCGATCATGCCGCAGACGGCAATGCGGCCGTGGATGTTCATGTTGGCCAGCACTGCCTCCAGCGTCTTGCCGCCGACGCTTTCGAAGTAGACGTCGACGCCGTCGGGGGCGGCCTGCGCGATCGCCTTGCCCAGCGATTTCGCGTCGTGGGCGTGGTGGTCGAGGCAGACGTCGTAGCCCAGCTCCTTGACGGCATAGTCGCACTTTTCGGGCCCGCCGGCGACGCCGATGACGCGCATGTTCTTGGCCTTGGCCAGTTGCCCGACCATGCCGCCGACGGCGCCGGTCGCGGCGGAAACGACGATGGTCTCGCCATCCTTGGCGCGGCCGATGTCATTCAGGCCGACCCAGGCGGTGATGCCGGGCATGCCCAGCACGCCCTGCGCGGTCGAGATCGGGGCCACGGCGGGATCGACGATCCGCACGCCTTCGCCATCGCTGATCGCGTGGGACGTCCAGCCGAAGGACCCGGCGACGATCTTGCCCACGGGGAAGTCGCTGTTCTTGCTTTCCATCACTTCGGCCACGGTGCCGCCTTCCATGACGTCGCCCAGTTCCACCGGCTTGGCGTAGGATTTGGCGTCGTCCATGCGGCCGCGCATGTAGGGGTCCAGCGACAGCCAGATCACGCGGACGAGGATTTCGCCGTCCTTGATCGCGGGCAGGGTCGCGGTTTCCGTGCGGAAGTTTTCGGTGGTCGGTTTGCCGTCGGGGCGGCTGGCGAGCACGATCTGTTTGGCTTCGGTCATCGGTCTTCTCCTTGCGATTTGTGCAGGTTCTAGCACTCAACGCATCGTCTGACAGGATGACCCCAAGGGAATCCGCATCAAAAAAAACCCCGCATGTCCTTGCGGACAGCGGGGCAAAGTTAGTGCCTGCACGTCAGCCCATGTGGGGCTGACGCGTCGATGGCACCGGCGGTAACTGTGAAATTCTAGGCGTGCTTGGCCATTTCGGCGCGGACCTGCTGGCGCAGCAGGTCGATGGGCACACGCTGCCCTTCGCGCTTGAACTGCCAGTAGGTCCAGCCGTTGCAGCTGGGCGCACCTTCCAGATGGGCGCCGACCTGATGGATCGACCCCTTGATGTCGTCGCTGGACAGGGTGCCGTCGGCGCGGACCTTGACCGTGTGACGCCCGTTGAGGGAATAGAGCTCTTCCCCCGGACGCAACATGCCGCGTTCGACCAGCACGCCAAAGGCGACGCGGGGTTCGGCGCGTTTGGACGTGCTGACCTGCAGCGCCTCGTTATCGAACTTGCGGACCTTCGCGATGCGCTTCTTCGCGACCTCGCGGTAGGCCTCCTCACGCTCGATTCCGATGAAATCGCGGCCCAGCATCTTGGCGACGGCGCCGGTGGTGCCGGTGCCGAAGAACGGGTCGAGCACGACATCGCCGGGGTTCGTGGTGCCCAGCAGAACGCGGTGCAGCAGGCTTTCGGGCTTTTGCGTCGGATGCGCCTTGTCGCCGTTGTCGTCCTTGATGCGCTCGTGACCCGTGCAGATCGGCAGCATCCAGTCGCTGCGCATCTGGATGCCTTCGTTCAGCGCCTTCAGCGCCTCGTAGTTGAAGGTGTATTTGCTGGCCTCGGACTTGCCGGCCCAGATCAGCGTCTCATGCGCATTGGTCAGCCGCTTGCCGCGGAAGTTCGGCATCGGGTTCGACTTGTGCCAGACGACGTCGTTGAGGATCCAGAAGCCCTGATTCTGCAGCTCTGCCCCCATGCGGAAGACGTTGTGATAGCTGCCGATCACCCAGATCGCGCCGTTCGGCTTGAGCAGGCGGCGCGCCGCCTTGAGCCAGTCGCGGGTGAATGTGTCGTAGGCGGCGAAACTGTCGAACTGGTCCCAATGGTCATCGACGGCGTCGACCTTGGAGTTGTCGGGGCGATGCAGATCGCCGCGCAGTTGCAGGTTGTAGGGCGGATCGGCGAAGATCAGATCGACTGATGCTTCGGGCAAACTGTTCATCCGTTCAATACAGTCGCCGTCCAGAATTTGGTTAAGCGGTAGCGTGAGGCCCTTTTGGGCCTTTGTTTTTATTGTCATGCTCTGCCTCTATCCCGGTGGATTTTTCCACTCGTTGATTGGGGACAGGATGACCGTTTGCGCCTTTGAGAGGCAATAAAGAAATTGATTTACGGCGTCTGGTTTTTTTCTTGCCACAACATCTTGTGGATAGGGGCGAAGGTCCTGCGGTGATGTGGTGACACACCGTGACATTTCAGCCCTTCATGATGTTCGCGCGTCGGATAACCGGCGTTTCTCTCCCAGCCGTAGCCGGGATGCTGTTGCGCCAATCCCACCATCCAGTCGTCCCGCCACACTTTGGCCATAATTGAGGCCGCGGCGATGGACAGGGACCGGGTGTCGCCCTTCACGATTGTCCGGGCGGGGCATGACAAGGCCGGCGGCAGGCGGTTGCCGTCGATCAGCGCGAAATCGGGCGGTTGCGGCAGATCGGCCAGGGCACGGGTCATGGCAAGGTGGCTGGCGGCGAGGATGTTGATGTCCTCGATCTCGGCCACGGTCGCCATGCCGTAACCGACTTGGGCCACCTGCGGAATCAGTGCGAACAGCGCGCGGCGGCGCGCGGCGGTCAGGGCCTTGCTGTCGGCGATGCCGGGCGGAATGCAGTCGGGGTCGAGGATGACGGCGCAGGCCATGACAGGCCCCGCCAGCGGGCCGCGACCGACCTCGTCCACGCCGGCGATCCGGGTGAAGCCTGCCGCGCGGGCGATGCCTTCGAAGGACAGGTCTGGGGGTGGATTCGCCATGCGGCCACCTTGCCGCATCGGGCGGCGCTGGAAAAGGGCGGCCGGGACGATCCCGACCGCCCGATGACGGACGTGGCAACAGGGGCAATGGCCACGCCCGAACTGGTCAGTACCGTGAACGCAGATCCGCCCGGCGCAGACAGGCGGCATCATAACCGTCGCGGATGCCGCCCCAGGTCTCGACCCGGACGCGGCAGGCCTGCGGCAGGCGTCCGGCAAGGCGCGGGTCATCGCGCAGGCAGGCCGCACCGTAGATGTCCTGCGGGCCATAGCGCGTGTCGACGCGGGCAAGGCAGCGCGCGGGCAATGCGGGCGGTCTGTCGTCGTACCGGGGTGCGACGATGACCGGGGGTGCTGTCAGCGGTCCAAGCCCGCCGTCGTGCCAGCGGTCGTGGCCGCCCTGCTGGAAAAGGCCGCGCCAGTCCGGCTCTGCCCCGGTGTAGTGGCGCCCCTCGGCCACGGACGCCGTCGGGGCGATCAGGACGGCGAGCGACAGGATGGTTGCAAACAGCGCTTTCAGCATGATGTATCACTCCTGCGGGCGACCCGGTGTGCGGGTGGCATTCAGGCCGCAGGGTCGCCGCTTTGCCCTGCGTCAGGCAATAACATCCGCTGGCGTCCCCCACCCCGAACCGATAGCATTGGCGGATATTGCATAACACGCAGGATTGCGGTCAGCCTTTCTTATGATGAAACAGCTTCTTTCCCTGATCCTGATCGGCCTGCTGGCCGGAACCGCCGCACAGGCGGACTGCTATGCCGACTACAAGGCCAAGCGCGACGCGCCGCTGCGCCTGCATTACGGTGTGGCACAGGTGAACGGAGACTGCTCCAAGTCGAATGCCGCAGCGGAACTTGCGCCGCGGTTGCAGGCGGACGGGTGGGCGCTGCTGACGGTCGTGGGCGTGTTCGATGCAAACGGTCTGGACAGCAGAAAGGGCAGCGCAGGTGAGTATTTCCTCCGCTACTGAAGCGCGAGAAATCGGCAATCGCATCATCGTCGGCGGAATCATCGGCATCGTGGTCATCCTTGCGGCGGCGGCGGTGCTTCTGTTCGTCAACCTGCCCGATGCCAACGCGTTCAATGCGCGGGTCGAACAGTTGTTCGTCGCCAACGACAACCTGACCACCGGGGCCGAGATCAAGTTGCTGGAGATTCTGGCAGGGTCCGGCACGGCGTTTTCCGACACGCTGTCGTCCTACCGATTCGTGATCTTCGTGCTGCTGGTGTTCGCGACGGCCCTGCTGGTCGCGGCGATTGCGTTTCTGGTCATGCTGATCGGGCTGACCCGGCGCATGGGCCAGATCGAGCGCAAGGGGATCGAGGTGAACAGCCTGCTGATCAGCCGCGATCAGGGGTCGGTCTATCTGAACAATTTCGAATTCAAGCTGACGGCGGCGGCGATCGAGACGCTGTCGGTGCTGGCAGAGGCGCGGATGGACGACGAGGTGCTGTCGGGCGCCGAGATCGAAGGCGTGATTTCTGGCCGCGATCCGTCGGACTGTGACGAGGCGGCGGGGGCCACGCGGATCAAGCGGTTGCGCGATACGCTGGGCAACCAGATGGTCAGCGAGTTGCTGGTCAAGAACATCGCGCGCAAGGGCTACATGCTGGCGATCGACAAGGACGTGATCCGGATGGTCTGAGCGGCTGTCAGAGGCCGAGCCGCGACAGGGCGCTGTCGAGCGGCACGGTGTCCGCGATTTGCAACCGCACCGGCAGGGTCAGCACCTTGGACCGGAACGCGTCCGGCAGGCGGACCGCATCCTTTTCGGTGGTGACAAGCTGGGCCACGCGGACCTTGGCTTCGACCTCCAGCCTTGTCATCAGCGCCTCTGTCAGGGGCTGGTGATCTTCCAGCGCCTCGGCGCGGATGACGTCGGCGCCCATGGCGCGCAGGGTGGCAAAGAACTTTTCAGGATGGCCGATCCCGGCGAAGGCGAGCAGGCGCAGGCTGTGCCACGGCATGCCGGTGACGAGCGGCACCAGTTCGCCGGTCAGGTCGGGGGGTTGCCAGCGTGTCGCAAAACCCGCCTGCGCTGCGGCGTCACCGATGGCGAGCAGCAGGTCGGCGCGGGCAAGGCCGGTGGCGACCGGTTCGCGCAGGGGGCCTGCGGGCAGCACGCGCCCGTTGCCGAAGCCGCGCTGCGCATCCACCACGACGATGGACAGATCCTTCACCACGCTGGGATTCTGAAAGCCGTCGTCCAGCAGGACGACGGATGCGCCCGCTGCCTGTGCCGCCTGCACGCCGGCGGCGCGATCGCGGGCGACCCATGTCGGCGCGAAAGAGGACAGCAGCAGCGGTTCGTCCCCGGTTTCGGCTGCGCTGTGACGGCGTTCGTCGACGCGGACCGGGCCGGTCAGGCTGCCACCATAGCCGCGGCTGACGATATGGGGGGGCTGGCCCCGGGCCGTCAGGATCTGGGCCAGCGCCATGGCGGTCGGCGTCTTGCCGGTGCCGCCTGCGTTGATGTTGCCGATGCAAATGACGGGGATGCCGGCGCGGTAACCGTCCTGCCGCAGGCGGCGTGCAGTGGCCATCGCATAGGCGGACCCCAAGGGGGCCAGCAGGCGCGCGCGCCAGTCGGGGGCATCGGGGGGCGTGAACCAGAAACCGGGGGCGCCCATCTAAAGCCCGGCCTCGTCCAGACGCGCGCGGATCAGGGTGACGATGCGGTCCGTCGCCTCTGCCCCGCGCGAGGTCACGTCCCACCCGGCGGTCGCCATGGCGGCGACCCGGTCGGCAGAGAGCAGCGCCTCGACCGCGCGGCCAAGGGCTGCGGCGCCGTCGATCTGCAGCGTCGCCCCGGCGCGCACGAGGCGGTCGTAGCGGGTGCCATAGGGCGTCGTGCGCGGGCCGTGGATCAGGACGGCACCCAAGGCCGCGACCTCGAACGGGTCCTGGGCTGCGGACTGGGTCAGGGTGCCGCCGGCAAAGGCGACCGTGGCCAGACGCAACCACAGCCCCAGTTCGTCGGCGACATCGACGACATGGACCTGCAACCCTTCGTCCGGGGCCGCGCCTTGTGACCGGAGGCTGGCGGGCAGGCCAAGGGTCTGAAAGCGATCGACGAGTTCCTGACCATCGGCCGGGTTAGCGGCGACGGCGACCAGCAGCAGGCGGTGCGACCGCCGCGCGGCATGGCGTTGGGCGGCGGCGAGAGAGGGGACATCGGCGCGTTCGGTCTGCGTCGCCAGCCAGACGGGGCGGTTGCGCAGCGCCTCTGCCAGTGCGCGGCGGTCATCCTCGACATGGCGCAGGACGGCGGGGGGGTCTTCGAGGACGCCGACGGCAAAGGTGCGGTCGGCCGGCGCACCGGCATTCACGAAGGCCATGCGACCGGCCTGATCGCGGGTAAAGGCGGTGTGAAGCCCGCCGAGTGCGGCCTTGCGGCGCGAGCGGAACCAGAGCGAGCCGAAGTCCGCCACGTCGGCGGCCTCTGCGTCGATGACGATGACGGGGACCTGCGCCTCTTGGGCGGCGCCGAGGGTCTGCGCATCCAGCGTACCGCCGACCCAAAGCAGCATCATCGGGTCGATCTGCGCCAGATGGGCGCGCACGGCGCGGCGGCCGTCCGGTTGCGGATCGGTGGTGGCCACGAAATGCACATCCTCGCCGCTCGCCTTCAGGCGCGCGTCAAGGGCCGCGACCACCGCGAGATGGGCAGGTGTGGCACAACGCGCCCAGACGACGGCCTCCATGCGCCTGCTGTCCGGGGCCTAGACGCCGAGTTCTTCGGTCGGGGAGGCGGGCGTTTCCTCGTCCCGCAGGCGGTGGATATGCGCGATGAAATAACGGGTGTGCGCGTCGTCGACGGTCCGCTGGGCGTTGGCCTTCCATGCGTTGTAGGCGCTGGCGTAGTCGGGGAACATGCCGACGATGTGGATATCCTTGACGTCCTTGAACGCGTTCTTCGTCGGGTCGATCAGTTCACCGCCAAAGACGAGGTGCAGGCGCTGGGTCATGGGAGACTCCTTGGGACAGGGTGACGATGGCGGCAACTTACGCAGGGGACCGGGGCGATACAACCGGCGGCGTGCTGCGGGTGCAGCATGGATGCGGTCAGATCAGCGCTGCCAGCAGTGCTGCGTGGACCGCCCCCGCAGCCAACACGCCGTTCACCTGCGGATGCGGGTTGTTGAACATCAGGGGCTGGCCGTTGCGGTCGCTGGCGGTGCCGCCTGCCTCTGTCACGATCAGCGCACCTGCGGCGATGTCCCATTCCCACGACGGGCGCAGGGTCAGCATCGCGTCAAACCGCGCCTCGGCCACGAGGCAGAGGCGGTAGGCGAGCGAGGAGCGGAAGCCTTTGGTGAATGCAGGGACCACGCCGCCCTGCCAGTGCTGGGGCGCGAGGTTGGGTTTCGTCGTCAGGACGTGGGCCTGCACCGGGTCGGCCGTGTCGGTCACGCGCAGGGGGCGGCCGTTCAGGGTGGCGCCGTTGCCGAGGACGGCGGCAAAGGTCAGGCCGCGCGCTGGTAGCGTCACGACACCGGCGATCACGCGGCGATCCTCGACCACGGCGATGGCGTGGGCCCAGTCCTGAGAATGATTGATGAAGGCGCGGGTGCCGTCGATGGGATCGACGATAAACTGCCGCGTCGTGGTCAGGCGGGCGGTGTCGTCGGGGGTTTCCTCTGACAACCAGCCGTAATCGGGGCGCGCGGTGCGCAGGCGGTCGGTCAGCATAGCGTTGACGGCCAGATCCGCCTCGGTCACCGGGCCCTGATCGTCGCCCTTGTCCCAGACCTGCGGGTCGGCCTTGAAATAGTGCAGCGCGATCTCGCCTGCCGCGGCGGCGGCGTCGAGGAGCAGGGGCAGGTCAGTCGCCGGCAAGGGTCAACCCTTCGACCAGCAGGGACGGCACGACGCGGGACAGGTGGGCGCGGCCGTCGTTGGCGGCGATCATGCTGCGCCACATGTCGCGCAGATTGCCCGCGATGGTGCATTCGTTGACCGGATGACTGATTTCGCCGTTCTGCACCCAGAAGCCGGCTGCACCGCGGCTGTAATCGCCGGTGTTGGGATTGATCGTCGAGCCGATCATCGAGGTGACGAGCAACCCGGTGCCCATCTGCGCGATCAGGTCGGCGCGGCTGGCGGTGCCTTGGGTCAGCGCAAGGTTCGTCACGCTGGGCTGCGGCGGCGAGGATGTGCCGCGTGCGGCATTGGCGGTCGAGGGCAGGTCGAGCTTGCGCCCCGTCGCGAGGTCGAGCGTCCAGCCGGTCAGCGTGCCGTCGTCGATCAGCGCGCGGGCTTGCGTGGGCAAGCCTTCGGCGTCGAAGACGCGCGAGCCGAACGCGCGGGGGCGGTGGGGGTCCTCGATCAGGCTCATGCCCGCGGGCAGCACCTGTTCGCCCAGCGCGCCACGCAGGAAGGACGCGCCGCGGGCGATGGCGCTGCCGTTGATGGCGCTGACCAGATGCCCGATGAGCGAGGACGCGACACGTTCGTCGAAAAGGACCGGATAGGCCCCGGTCTTGGGCCGGCGCGATCCGGCGCGTTCCACCGCGCGGGCGGCGGCGCTGCGGCCGATCTCGGCGGGGTCGCGCAGGTCGGATTGAAAGATGCGGGTGTCGTAGTCGTAGTCCCGTTCCATCCCGGTGCCGGTGCCGCTGATCGCCACACAGGACAGACCGATGTCGGACCGGGCGTAGCCACCGGAAAAGCCGTTGCTGGCGGCCATGTGGACCTGACGGCGGGAATAGCCCGCGCTGGTTTCCGAGACCTGAGAGATGCCGGGATTTTCCTGCGCCGCGGCCTCTGCCCGCATCGCGGCGTCCTGCAGGGCTGCGGGGTCCGGTTCGGGGGACGCGTCATAGAGTTCGAGGTGTGCGCTGTCGGTAGACCGTGTCAGCTGGTCGGGGTCCGCCAGACCGACGGTGGGATCCTCGGGTGCCTCGCGCGCCATGGCGACGGCGCGTTCGGCCATCGCCGTGATCGCGGCGGGGCGGTTGTCGGAGGAGGACACGCAGGCCTGCCGCTGACCGAGCAGCACGCGCAGGCCGATGTCGACGCCTTCGGAGCGTTCCGCCTTTTCCAGCTGCCCCAGACGCACGTCGATCGAGATCGAGGTCCCCTGCACCGCGATCGCATCGGCGTCACCGGCACCGGCGCGGCGGGCGGCGTCGAGGATCTGTTGGGTCAGCGCGGCAAGGTCGGTCATGGATGAGGCTTTCTGAAATATCCCCTCCGCAGGTAGTCCGGTCGGGGCCGCGCTGCAAGGTCGCGGCCCGCAGACCAAGGGGTCAGCGGATGCGCTGGCCGTTGGCCAGCACCTGCCCGTCCTTGACCTCGATCGTGGATTCCAGCGTATCGTTGCCGATATCCTTGGCGAACATGCCCAGCATCATGCGCCCCATCATCGCCTGATCGGCGGGGACCAGCCCCATGGCGATCAGCTTGTCGATCAGGCCGTTGGCGCCCATCACGGTCAGGTTGATCTGGCCGTCGGGGCGCGGCATGCCGGGGAATGTCGTGGTATCGGTGTTGCCGAAGGTGAACTGGCCCTTGCCGTCGACGGAAGCGCCGACCGCCTTGATCGTCAGCTCGTTCAGGGTCAGATCCTGCAGCTTGCCCGGAAAGCCCTGCCCCACTGCAGCCATCTGCGTGGGATCGGTCAGGGCCACGTCCAGTTGCGCGGACCCGGACACATCCAGCCGGACCGTTGCGGGGTCGCGCGGCAGGTTGGCGGCGGGGTCGATCATGGCCCAGACCTCGTCATTCACGGCAACATCCGTGAGATCGACCTTCAGGCTGAAGGGCGCGGGGGCGTCGGTGGGTGCGACGGGCGCCGAGAGGCCGAAGCCGTAGGAGGCGGCGGTCAGCTTGAAGGGGAACGGCATCTCGCTGCCGGTGACATCGGCGGCAAGATCGCTGACGGCGACGTCATAGGCCACGCCCTGTGGTCCGACCGAGGTCATCACATTGACCGGGCCGTTGGTGGTGGTGCCATCGATGGTCATGTCGCCAGAGGTCGAGAAGATGTAGGCGGACGATCCCGTCGTCAGGGTCGATTTTCCGGTGAAATCCCCGCCCAGCATCGCGGCGGGGTCGCTGACGTCGAGGTCTGCCGGCGCGCTGCTGTCGCCGGCAAAGGCGAGGCCGTCGATCTTGCCCGACAGCATGACCTTGCCGGCCTCTGGCGGGGTCACGTCGATCAGCAGGTCGAGGGCGTTCGCCTTGACGTCGTAGCTGGTCTCTCGCGTCTCGCCGGTCGATTGGTGGGTCGTGCCCGTGAGGTTGTTCAGGGTCAGACGGATGTCGCCGGTGATGTCGCCCTTGGGCGAGGTCATCTTGTCAACGTTGACGACATACTGGTCCGCCGCGACGTCGTATGTCAGATCCTCGGGCGCGCCGCTGGCGGTGATGCTGGACCCGGTGGTCGTCACGGTGAGGGCGATTTCCTTGCCGTCAGGATAGGTGATCGTCAGCGGGATCTGGGCCGTAGGCGTGATCGCCACGGTGCCGTCGGCGGCCCCCGCAAAGACGATCTGCGGGATGGTCGCGGTGACGGTCGCCGTGTCGGAGGTGCTGTTGAGCGCGAAGTCCGTGACCGTGACGGTATCGCCATCCGTGGTCACGTCGCCGGTGGTGACGTCCGCACCGGAGGCGGCATTGGCGATGCTGGACTGCCAGGCGTCCCACACCTGCTGCGCCGTCACGTCGGCCCAGGCGGCGGGCGCGATCATCAGGGCAGTGAGGCAGGCACCGGTGCGCAGGGCGAAGGTGGCTTTCATCGGGCAGATCCTTGTGTCAACGGCGGGTCATCGGTGCCGGCGGCCTTGCCGTTCCGGCCCAAGTGGGGAATTCTGGCGCCAACGCTAAAGCGTCCCGTGCGGGACGGAAAGGGAGTGCGATGAAAAACTTTGACCTGAGCGGGCAGACCGTCCTGATCACCGGGGCCAGCCGCGGCATCGGGGCCGCGGCGGCGCAGGCCTTTGCCGCGGCGGGGGCGAACGTGGCGCTGGTCGCGCGGTCGCGGGAACGGATCGCGGAACTGGCTGGCGAGATTGGCAAAACCGCGCTGGCGATCCCCTGTGACGTGTCGCGGTACTGGGAGGTCGAGCAGGCGGTCTCTGCCACGGTCAAGACCTTTGGCCGCATCGACGTGATCGTGAACAACGCGGGCGTCGTCGACCCGATCGGCGTGTTGTCGCACACGGACCCGGAGGCCTGGGGCAAGACGATCGACATCAACCTCAAGGGCGTGATGCACGGCATGCGTGCGGCGATGGGGCCGATGATCGCGCAAGGGTCCGGGACGATCCTGACCGTGTCGTCGGGGGCCGCGCATAACCCGCTGGAAGGCTGGTCCGCCTATTGCGCCAGCAAGGCGGGCGCCTTCATGCTGACGCAGGTGGCCGACCGGGAAAACCGGGGCAAGGGGTTGCGGGTGATGGGACTGTCGCCGGGCACCGTCGCGACCGACATGCAGCGCGAGATCAAGCAATCGGGCATCGGCCCGGTGTCGCAACTGGACTGGTCGGCGCATATTCCGCCCGAATGGGCCGCACAGGCGCTGGTTTGGATGTGCACCGCCGAGGCCGATCCCTGGCTGGGCAAGGACATTTCCCTGCGCGAGGACGACATCCGCAGACAGGTCGGCGTGGCGTGATCCGCACCGCGCGCGAGGGCGGTCTGGCGGTCGTGACGCTGGACCGCCCGGACAAGGCCAATGCGCTGACTGCCGCGATGCTGGCGGACCTGATCGCCGCGGTCGAGGGCGCGCGGGACGCCCATGCGCTGATCCTGACCGGCACCGGGCGCGTGTTCAGCGCGGGGGCCGATCTGGAGGATGTGGAGACGCTCAAGACCTCGTCCCTGTGGGAAGACCTGTCGGGGGCCATCGCCGCCCTGACCGGCCTGACGGTCGCTGCGCTGAACGGGACGCTGGCGGGTGGCGCCTGCGGCATGGCGCTGGCCTGCGATCTGCGGGTCGCCGTGCCGGGGGCGCGCGTCTTTTATCCGGTGATGAAGCTGGGGGTGCTGCCGCAGCCATCTGACCCGGCGCGGCTGTCGGCGCTGGCGGGTCCCGGAGCGGCGCGGCTGATCCTGCTGGGGGGCGCCAAGATGACGGCGCAAGAGGCCCTGTCCTGCGGGCTGATCGACCGCATTGCCGATGATCCGGTGGCCGAGGCGCGCGCGCTTTGCGCCGATGCGCTGGGCGCGGACCAGGCGCATGTGGCCGCGATCAAGGCGCTGCTGGGTCAGCGGTAGCGGCCCAACTGCTCCATCTCGATCGCGAGGCGGGTTTGCAGGTCGGCCAGCACGCGCATCTCGGCCCGGCGGGCGGTGTCGTCGGTCAGATCGCGCAGACGGGCGGTGGATTCGGCGATCTGGTCCTTGAGTGTCACGGCCTTGGGCTTGACCTTGGCCGCCTTGTGCATGCGGTCCATCATCGCCTCGTACGGATCGCGCGACAGGTCGAGCGGTTTGCCATAGCCGGGCAGGCGTTCGAGGGTGCCGTCCTGTGCCAGTTCGGTCATCTTCTGATCGACGAGTGAGCGGATGAAGCTGGACATGGGACTGGTGCCGTTCGGTGTGGATTGGTGCCAATCTAGGGTGGCACCGGGTCGGTGTTAAGGGCCTTTTCAGCGGCGCCGTTTCGGCACCTTCGACATGAAATCGGGCGGACGTTTTGCCACCCAGGCGGCAAATCCCGCCAGTCGCGGATGGGTCCGCAGGGCCTGCGGCGTGTTGTAGACGCGGGCGAGCTCTGCCTCTGACAGGGTGGCGTGGATTTCCTTGTGACAGATGTGGTGCAGCAGGACGGTCGGGCCGCCCTTGCCACCCTTCAGCTTGGGGATCAGGTGATGCAGGCTTTGCGGCACACCGGGCGGGATCGGGCGCTGGCAAAGCGGGCAGATCGGGTCGGGTTGCGTCGTCATCGGGCTTGCACCACCTTGCTGCGATGCCCATGAGATAGGGCGCATCCCTGCCGGAGACACCATGACCGCCCAGACCCCGCAGACCGCACTGGTGATCGGCGCAGGCCCCGCCGGGCTGATGGCCGCCGAGGTGCTGTCCGCCGCTGGCCTGCAGGTCACCGTCGCGGATCGGATGCCGTCGGTCGGGCGCAAGTTCCTGATGGCGGGCAAGTCGGGCCTGAACCTGACCAAGGACGAGGATACTGCTGCCTGTCTGGCCGCCTACGGCGACGCAACCGAGGCGTTGCGCGACGCGGTAGCGGCCTTCGGTCCGGCAGAGGTCATGGCCTGGGCGGAACGTTTGGGGCAGCCGCTGTTCACAGGATCGACGGGCCGGGTCTTTCCGGTGGCGATGAAGGCGTCGCCGCTGCTGCGGGCCTGGCTGGCGCGGCTGGCGACGCGGGACGTGCGGATCGTGACGCGGTGGACGTGGACCGGGTGGGACGGCGCGGCCGCGACATTCGACACGCCCGACGGCCCGCAGGCCATCACGACGGACGTGACGATCCTGGCGCTGGGCGGGGCAAGCTGGCGCAGGCTGGGATCGGACGGCGCCTGGGCCGCGCAGTTCGCGGATACGGCGCCGTTTCAGCCCGCGAACTGCGGCTTTCGCGTCGCTTGGTCGGATCATATGACGCCGTTCTTCGGGCAGCCGGTCAAGGCGACGGCCCTGAAGGCGGGCGGGCTTTCGTCGCGCGGAGAATGGGTAATCACCCGCGACGGGATCGAAGGCGGCGGCATCTATGCGGTGTCGCGGGCCGTGCGCGAGGGCGCGCCGCTGCATGTCGATCTGATGCCAGACATGACCGCCACGCGAATCGGTCAGCGCGTGACGGCAAAGGGCGGCAAGGCCAGCCTGTCGCAGGTTCTGAAATCCGGCTTGCGGCTGTCGCCCGTCAAGATTGCACTGTTTCATGAAATGACACGTCGGGCAGGCACCGGCGCTGGGGCGCCATTGGCCGGAACGCTGAAGGCGCTGCCCCTGATCCACGACGGCCCAGCACCGCTGGACAGCGCGATCTCGACCGCCGGAGGGCTTAGATTCAAGGCGCTTTCGGGGTTTATGCTGCGCGACAGGCCCGGTGTCTTCGCCTGTGGCGAGATGCTGGATTGGGAAGCGCCAACAGGTGGTTACCTGATCACCGCGAGCCTTGCGACGGGTCGGGCGGCGGCCTTGCAGGCCTTGGCCACCTGACTGGATCTGGCCCGCCGGACCGTCCCGAAAGGGGCGATCGGCGAGAACCCGCAGTCAGACGTCGATGTCCCTGAATAGCCGGAACTGTTGCAAGTTCGCATCGCTGCGGGGCACGCGAACGGTGCGGAAAACGCCCGCGATTTGATGAGGCACGGGAAAATGCGTGAATGGGCGGCAAACTTATCGTTTTATATCAGATACTTGCGAAGCTTTACTGCCGTGGCGCCGGCATCGTGATTGATGACGCCCGCATCATTGGATGAAAATATGTGCGAACTGGCTGTTCGAAGACGCGTGGATGCTGTTCGATTTGAACAAGCCGCTTGTTTTGCGAAATAAACGCCAGTAGACAACTTGTGATCGTCCACACAGTGCATCTAATTGGAGTACCTTACAATGCGCATCACCACCACTCTCGCAGCCGCTGCCGCAATCGCAGTGACCGGTGCCGCAGCTACCGCTGGCGGCCTGGCCCCCGAAGTCATGGAAGCTCCGGTTGTCGTCGTCGACACCCCGATGGCCCCCAAGGGTTCGGTTAACTCCGGCTTCATCGTTCTGGGTCTGCTGGCCGCTCTGGTCGCCGCTTCCGGCTCCTACTAATCCTTCATCGGATTGGACAAGATTTGAAAGGGCTGGCATCGCGCCAGCCCTTTTTGCTTTGGCGCGATGATGTGTCTGGCAGGATGCTGTGGCAGGCCGTTGGTCTAGCTGCGGGCCATGATCGCAAGGCGGATCAGCGTGCGTTCCATCAGCGCCTGCTGCGGCGCGTGGCTGGCGGACCGCATCGTCAGATCCGTGTCCGTGAGCGTGGCGATGGCCCGTTCAAGCCGGTCCCGCCCCCACTGTGAGGCCTGACGCATCAGCCTGTCGCGACGCGGGCCAAAGACCGGCGGACGCAGGCGGCCGATTCCCTGACCGGGGCCGCCGGGATCGGAGGCCACCACGTGCAACTGCCGGAAATGACGCATGGCGCCGATACAAAGCGTGATCGGCAGGACGCCCTGCGCATAGAGATCGCGCAGCACCGGGCCGATCCGCTGTTCCTGTCCACCGGCTACGACTTCGAGAATATCATCGACGTCGACATCCGCCGACTGCGGTGCGATCAGCGCGAGCTCCTCGACCGTCAGCAGTTCGGGGTCGTTCCGCTTGTAAAGGCCCAGCTTCTCGATCGTCTGGCGAAAGTCGCCGGGGGTCAGGCTGTGGGCCAGCGCGTTGATCGCATCCATGACCTCTCGATTCGGGACCTCGATCTTTGCGGCGTCCAGCAGGGTCTGGATATCCTCGGCCGAGGGCGGATCGTCGTAAAGGCCGATGGCGACGCTGGCGCGGTGGCCTTCGAAGACCTTGCGCAGGGCCGATTTCGCCGTCAGCTGGCCGGCGGTGACGATCAGCTGTGCGTCGCCGTCGCGCCAGTCATTCAGCACGTCGGTCATCAGCTTTGACAAGCCGTCAGTCGCATCCTCGACCAGCACGACGCGGGGGCCGGGAAAGAAGCCCTGCGCCTTGATGCCATCGTTGACCTGCGCGGGATCCTTGCGCAGGTCGGAGGCGGGAATACGGGTCAGCCGCATCTCGGATTCGCCCTGCGGGCCGACGAGGGCGGCCACGACCTGCACCCGCGCGGTGGCGACCCGCATCGGGTCTGCGCCATAGATCAGGATGCCTGCGCGGCCCGGATCGGGGGCGCGCAGGAACTTTGTGGCGTCCCGTCCGGCCAGTTTCATCGGCAGGCTTTCATTGCGGCAGGTCCAGCAGCATCAGGTCGGCCACGACCATGTCACCCAGAATGACCATCAGGCGACCGATGGCGTCGGTGGCCGCCGCTTGCGTGGCGACCGTCGATCCGGTGGCGGAATAGCTGGTGAAGCCTTCGACCTGCCCCTGCCCGACGGTCGTGCCGTCCGCCGTCGTCAGTTGCCACCCGGCGGCGCCCACGACGTTGTAGCGCAGCGCATCGCCCGCCTGAGAGAAGGCCGCCGCATCCAGCGCCTGATCAAGGCTGATCGTCAGGGTGAACGCAGGCTGCGTGGCGCGGCCCAGACGCTCTTGCAGCCGGCTGCGGATGGCGAAGCCGGGAATCGTGTCCGGTGCGGTGACCGTCACGCTGTCCCGCAGGGCAAAAGTCGCCGCCCCCGGCGCCAGTGCGGGCGTAAAGCCGCAGGCCCCGGTGGCCAGCAGCGCCACGAGAGCGCCGCGACGGGTGATCGCCCTAGACGACAATGTTCACGATCCGGCCGGGCACGACGATGATCTTCTTCGGCGTGGCCCCATCGAGGTTGCGCTGCACGACGTCCTGCGCCAGCACCAGTTTTTCCACGGTCGCGACGTCAGCGTCGGCGGCGACGGTGATTTCCGACTTGCGCTTGCCGTTGATCTGGATCGGCAGGGTGACTTCGGCATCGACCAGCATCGCCTCGTCCGCCTGTGGCCAGGGGGCGTTCAGGATCAGGCCGTCGTTGCCCAGCATCGCCCAGATCTCCTCTGACAGATGCGGGGTCATGGGGGCCATGAGCTGTGCGAGCGTGCATGTCGCCTGACGCCGTGCGGGCGTGCTGGCGGTGCTGCGCGAGAGGGTGTTGGTGAAGGCGTAGAGCCGGGCGATTGCTGCGTTGAAGCCGAAGGATTCGATCCCCAGCGTCACGTCGCGGATCGCGCGGTGCATGTCCTTGAGCAGGGCCTGATCCTGGGTGGCGTCCCCTGCGGCATCGCCGGTCGCCACGTCGTTGGCGATGCGCCAGACGCGGCCAAGGTGCTTGTAGGTCGCCTCTGCCCCGGCGGCGGTCCATTCCACGTCCCGCTCTGGCGGGCTGTCCGACAGGACGAACCAGCGGGCGGTGTCGGCGCCGTATTGCTTTACGATATTGACGGGGTCGACGACGTTGTTCTTGGACTTCGACATCTTGGCAGAGGGGATGACCTCGACCTGCGTGCCGTCGGCAAGGAAGGCGCCGCCGTCGCGCAGCGTGACCTCTTCGGGGTAGTGATAGACCGGGCGACCGTCGAGGGGACGTTTCGTCGTGTAGATGGCGTGGGTCACCATGCCTTGGGTGAACAGCGCGTCGAAGGGTTCGGACGCCATGGCGGGCAGGTGGCCGGTCATGTGCATCGCGCGGGCGAAGAAGCGGGAATAGAGCAGGTGCAGAATCGCGTGTTCGATCCCACCGATGTATTGATCGACGTTCATCCAGTAGGCGGCATCATCGTGGACTGTCGGCGTATCCGCGCGGGGTGCGGTGAAACGTGCGTAATACCATGACGAATCGACGAATGTGTCCATCGTGTCGGTTTCGCGCCGCGCCTTGGCGCCGCACTTCGGGCAGGTGCAGTCGCGCCATGTCGGGTGGCGGTCCAGCGGATTGCCGGGGACGTCGAAGGTGACGTCGTAGGGCAGCTCGACCGGCAGGTTCGCCTTGTCTTCCGGCACCACGCCGCAGGTGTCGCAGTGAATGATCGGAATCGGGCAGCCCCAGTAGCGCTGGCGCGACAGGCCCCAGTCGCGCAGGCGGAATTTCGTCACACCATGGCCGACGCCGTTCGCCTCGCAGAAGGCGATGGCGGCATCGACGGCCTGCGCACCGGTTTGCACATCTTCGCCCGAGAAACCGCGGACGTAAGTGACGGCGTCGGTCTTCTGCGGCACGTAAGCTTCGGTCAGGGCGTCGTCGGCATCTGCCGAGGGCAGAAAGACGGGGGTGATCGGCAGGTCGTATTTGGTCGCGAATTCGAAATCGCGTTGGTCGTGCGCGGGGCAGCCGAAGATCGCGCCGGTGCCGTAGTCCATCAGGATGAAGTTCGCGATATAGACCGGCAGTTCCCATGACGTATCAAAAGGATGCCGCACGCGCAGGCCGGTGTCGTAGCCACGCTTTTCGGCCTTCTCAAGCGCCTCTTCAGTCGTGCCGCCCTTGCGGACGTCGGCACAGAAGGCGGCAAGGTCGGGGTCATCACGTTCCAGCTGCTTTGCGAGGGGGTGGTCCGGCGAGATGCCGACGAAGGACGCCCCCATCAGGGTGTCGGGTCGTGTGGTATAGACCTCGATCCGGTCAAAGCCGTCGGGACCGTCGATCAGGCCGAGGGCGAACTGCAAGCCGCGCGACTTGCCGATCCAGTTGGACTGCATCAGCTTGACCTTGGCGGGCCAGTCGTCGAGGCCGTCGAGACCTTCGAGCAACTCTTCGGAGTAGTCGGAGATCTTGAAGAACCACTGCGTCAGCTCGCGCCGCTCGACCTCGGCACCGGAGCGCCAGCCCTTGCCGTCCTCGACCTGTTCGTTCGCCAGCACGGTCATGTCGACCGGGTCCCAGTTCACGACGGCCTTCTTGCGGTAGATCAGACCCTTTTCGAGGAAATCCAGAAACAGCGCCTGCTGCTGACCGTAGTATTCCGGATCGCAGGTTGCGAGTTCCCGGGACCAGTCGATCGACAGGCCCAGCGGCTTCATCTGGTCGCGCATGTCCGCGATGTTCTGGTAGGTCCAGTCCTTGGGGTGGCCGCCGCTGGCCATCGCCGCGTTTTCGGCAGGCATCCCGAAGGCGTCCCAGCCCATCGGGTGCAGCACGTTGTGCCCCGTCGACATCTTGTAGCGCGCGATGACGTCGCCCATCGTGTAGTTGCGCACGTGGCCGATGTGGATCCGCCCCGAAGGATACGGAAACATCTCAAGCACGTAATACTTCGGCTTGTCGCCGCTGCGCACGGCCTTGAAGGACTGGGCGTCCGCCCAGGCCGCCTGCCAGCGCGCCTCGATCATCGCGGGGGTATAGGTCGTCATCGTTCGGGGTCTTTCATCAAGCACGACGCCGGACCAAGGCCCGGCGATCGCATCAGGCAAAGAGAAGCAGTGTTACCGGCGACCGCCGGCAATGCGCAACTGACGGGCACGCGACAGGATCGCATCCTCGATCGCGCGCCGGGTATCGGCGCTGACCGGGCCGGAGCGGGTCTGCAAAGCGACATTCAGCGACCGTGCATCCAAGGCCGGGCTGCTGATGTAGACGGTGCCGCGATAGGCGGTCCCGCCGCCGGGCGGCAGTCCGTATCCATAGACGATGACACCGGTAAAGGGATCGACGCTTTCGATGGGCAGGAAGTTCAGGACGTCCAGACTGGCGTTCCAGAGGTACTTGTTGACCTCGAGCCCGGCATTCGCATCGCCGCCGATATTGAAGAAGTCCCAGATCCTGGACGCCGGCACACGGGTGCCGGAACCGCCCTTGCTGACGGGAACCGATTCCTGTGCCGCATTGGGTGTCGCAGGCGTCACACCGGGGGCGCAACCGACCAGCAGCGCCGCTGCACCGACGATGGCGGCCTGTGCGAGGTATCTTAACTTCATCTTTTCCCCCGTTTTCATTTGGCAACACCTAGCTTTTAGCCCCGGTCATGCCAAGCCATTTCTGGACCCGTCCCGCACCGCAGGAATCGAGTCGCAAACTGGCGCCGCATACGGCGAAAGACGCGCCGCGCAACACGCTCCCAGCGGTCGCCGCGGCCACCCTCTCGGATACGTGACCTGACCGGATGAATTGCAGATCATTGATAAGGTTGATGAATATGACACTCAATGGCCCTGACGAAACTGTGACATACCTGCATCATCACTTGGCTCTTTGCCATCGCCCCGGTTCTTGTCGTTGCAATCGATGGGGCTTGGGTGGAAACACACCTCATGCCGAATTCGATTTCCACGAGTTGGGCCCTGACACAGTATCAACGAGGGAAAAAATGAAAAAAATTCTGATGATGTCCGCAGCAGCGATCGTGACCGCTGGCGCCGCATCCGCTGACGTGAACCTGTCCGGTTACGGCCGCTTCGGCCTGACCTACAACGACGGCGTTGCTGCCGGCACTGCCCAGACCCAGATCGACACGCGTTTCCGTCTGAACATCGACGCAACGATGACCTCTGATGTTGGCGTCGAGTTCGGTGGCCGCGTTCGTCTGCAGTACGACGACAACAGCGCGACATCCGTCGTCGGCACGACCACGCCCGTCAACACGAACGGCGTCGTGAACACCGTTTCCGGCACGACCGGCAGCGGCGCTCAGCTGTCCCCCGGCCGACCTGTATGCCAAGTTCGCTGGCCTGCGCGTTGATGTCGGCAACGTCGGCACCGCGTTCGACAACGCTGCTCTGATGTACAACTCGGAAGTCGGCTACATCGGCAACAGTGACGGTGACCCGCTGGGTTCGTTCTACGCCTTCGCAAGCGGCCCCTACGGTGCCGATCAGCGTAACCGCATGGGCGTTGCAGTCTCCTACGCCTTCGGTGCTGGCAACGTCCGCGCATCGATCGTGAACCCGAACCAGCAGCTGGACGGCCTGCCCGGCGGTCAAGACATCGAGTACGGCATCTCCGGTGATTACGGCTTCGGCGCGTTCACCGTGTCCGCTGCTTATGTCACCAATGGCGCTGGCATCACCGACAACGACAACTACTACGTCGGTGCCGAGTACGCGATCAACGATGCTGGCACGGTTGGCCTGCAGTACTTCGACGATGGCGACGAGACCTACAACGTCGCTGGCGACAACGGCGAGCACTACACGCTGTACGGTTCGTATGTCTTCGGCCAGATCACCGCGAAGGCCTATGTGGCTCAGCGTCAGGGCGGCGCCGGCGATGACACCGCTTACGGTATCGGCGCTGACTACGACCTGGGCGGCGCACTGCTGGCCGTGTCGGTCCGCGAAGACTACGACAGCAACACGCTGGCCGACTTCGGCGTGAAGTTCAACTTCTGATCCACGGATCACTTTGTTGAGGAAAGAGCGGGCCTTCGGGTCCGCTCTTTTCTTTTAGCGGGGTCGGACCTACACATCCTGAAACCGTGGAAAGGCCCGCCATGCCCCTGAACGACATCCAGACCCGCGTCGCCGCCGCCGAAAAGCAGGCTGGACGCGCGCCCGGCAGCGTCACGCTGATCGCCGTGTCCAAGGTCCAGCCGCTGGAGCGGGTGCGTGCAGTGCTGGATCAGGGTCAGCGGGTCTTTGGCGAAAACAAGGTGCAGGAGGCGCAGGGCAAATGGCCCGACTTCCGTGCGCAGTATGACGGGATCGCGCTGCACCTGATCGGACCGTTGCAATCCAACAAGGCCCGCGCCGCGATGGAAATTGCCGACGCCATCCATACCCTTGACCGGGCAAAGCTGGTCACGACCTTTGCGCGGCTGGCGCAGGATCTGGGCCGGTGTCCGGAGGTGTTCGTGCAAATCAACACCGGGGCAGAGCCGCAAAAGGCCGGCGTGTTGCCCGACGAGGCCGACGCCCTGATCGCAGATGCGCGGCGGTCGGACCTGCCGCTGGTCGGTCTGATGTGCATTCCGCCAGCGGATGAGGACCCTGTCCCGCATTTCAAGATGCTGGGCGAGATCGCGCAGCGCAACGGGCTGACGGGGCTGTCGATGGGCATGAGCGGCGATTTCGAGGCGGCCATTGCCGCGGGGGCGACGCATATCCGCGTCGGCTCTGCCATCTTCGGCGAGCGGGTTGCCCCGTGATTCCGGATCTGGACGGCGCCTATCGCCCGCCTCAGGATCCGCTGGTCGTGCTGCATGACGATCATCAGGTGGTGCTGGTGGACAAGCCCGCGGGGCTGCTGTCGGTGCCGGGCAAGGGCGAACATCTGACGGACTGCCTGCTGGCGCGTGTGCAAGCCGTCTTTCCGACGGCGCTGCTGGTGCACCGGCTGGACCGCGACACCTCTGGCGTGATGATCTTTGCGCTGACGCCCCATGCCCAGCGCCATCTGGGGCTGCAGTTCGAAAAGCGTTATACCAAGAAGACCTACGTCGCACGGGTCTGGGGCAAAGTCGCGGAGGCCACGGGCACCGTCGATCTGCCGCTGATCGTGGACTGGCCGAACCGGCCGCGCCAGATGGTCGATCACGAGAATGGCCGGTCTGCGGTGACGGACTGGCGGCGGCTGAAGCGGTCGCCCGACGAGACGCGGATGCGCCTGATGCCGCGCACCGGCCGGTCGCACCAGTTACGCGTCCACATGCTGGCGCTGGGGCATCCGATCCTAGGCGATCCGTTCTATGCGACGGGCGCGGCGCAGGATTTCGAGCGGATGATGCTGCATTCGGAATCGTTGCAGTTCCGGCACCCCGATGGCGGGGCACCGACCAAGATCACCGCAAAGGCGCCGTTCTAGGGCGCCTTTGCGTGACTGGACCTAGTCGTTCGACCAGCCGCTGATGGCCTTGGATTCGAGGAACTCCTCGATCCCACAGACGCCACCCTCGCGCGCACGGCCCGACATCTTCATGCCGCCAAAGGGGCTGCCGGCACCGCGGCTGGTACCGTTCATCTCGATCATGCCGGCCTTCAGGGCCAATGCCATGCGGTTGCGGCGGGCGCCGTCGCCGGACTGGACGTAGTTCGCCAGACCGTAGGGCGTGTCGTTGGCGATGCGCACGGCGTCGGCCTCATCCTCGAACGGGATGATCGACAGCACCGGGCCGAAGATTTCCTGCTGGGCGATGGCCATGTCGTTGTTGACATCGGCAAAGACCGTGGGCCGGACGTAATAGCCGCGGTTCACGCCTTCGGGCAGGCCCGGGCCGCCGGCGACGAGGCGCGCGCCCTCTTTGATGCCCGTCTCGATCATGCCCTGGATCTTGTTCCATTGGGACTTGTTCACGACGGGGCCGATGTGGCGGCCTTCTTCGGTCGTGGGGCCGACGGTGATGGCGCTTGCGACCTCTGCCGCCTGTGCCACGGTCTGGTCGTAGATCGATCGTTCGACCAGCATCCGGGTCGGTGCGTTGCAGGACTGCCCGGTGTTCTGCATGCAGTGCAGCACGCCGCGCTTGACCGCCTTTTCATCCGCATCGGCAAAGATGACGTTCGCACCCTTGCCGCCCAGTTCCAGCGTCACGCGCTTCAGCGTCTCGGCTGCCGTTTTCGAAATCGCGATGCCGGCACGCGTCGAGCCTGTGAAGGAGATCATGGCGATGTCCGGATGCGCCGACAACTGCGTGCCGACCCCCTGCCCGTCCCCGTTCACGAGGTTGAAGACACCCGCCGGAATGCCGGCGTCATGGATGAATTCGGCGAAGAGGAGCGAGGACAGCGGTGCCTCCTCACTTGGTTTCATCACGATGGTACAGCCGGCCAGCAGGGCCGGGATCACCTTGAGCGTGACCTGGTTCATCGGCCAGTTCCACGGCGTGATCAGGCCAACGACGCCGATCGGTTCCAGCGCGATCCGGTCATTTGGGGCGTGATCGCCAAGCGGTTTGATCCATTCGATCTGGTCGACGGCGTCGAGGAAGTTCTGCAGGTGCCACGGCAGGCAGGTCGCCTGGCTTTCGCGGGCGAGCTTGATCGGTGCGCCCATCTCGGCACGGATTGCCTCGGCCATCTCGTCTTCGCGCTTGCGGTACTGGTCGAGGATCCCGGCGCAGTATTCGGCGCGCTTCTGCGGGGTCAGGGCGGCCCAGGCGGGAAACGCGGCCTTGGCAGCGGCGACAGCGCGGTCGGTGTCGGCCCGATCGCCCAGAGAGATCACGGCGCAGGCTTCTTCGGTCGCGGGGTCGATCACCTCGCAATCGCGGGATGCGGCGGGGGCGACCCAGGCGCCGTCGATGTAAAAGTCGCGTTTCTCGATCATGATCGTCTCCTTGGGCGAATGTGAGGCGCAGAGTGACAGCGCGGTGCGGGTTTCACAAGCATTGGCGCGCGGCATCAAAATGCCTATGTAAATGGCAACGATCACAAAGATAGGAGCGACCGACATGGCCCTGCGCATCAATGACGAAGTCCCGAACCTGACGATCCAGACGGATCAGGGCGAGATCAAGCTGCACGACTGGATCGGCGACAAATGGGCGATCATCTTCTCGCATCCCAAGGATTTCACGCCGGTCTGCACGACAGAATTCGGGGCCGTGGCGCAGCTGGCCGATGAGTGGGACAAGCGCGGCACGAAGGTGCTGGGCGTGTCCGTGGACGGCGTGGAAGAGCATAAGAAATGGAAGGTCGACATCGAAAAGGCCGGTGGCGCCAAGCCCGGTTTCCCGATTGCCGCCGATCAGGATCTGGCGATTTCCAAGGCCTTCGACATGCTGCCGGCAGAGGCCTATCTGCCCGATGGCCGCACACCGAACGATACCGCCACGGTACGGGCCGTCTTCATCATCGGGCCGGACAAGAAGCTGAAGCTGTCGATGGTCTATCCGATGAACGTCGGCCGCAACTTTGCCGAGGTGCTGCGTGCGCTGGACGGGTTGCAGACGGCTGCGGGACGCGGTGTTGCGACACCTGCCAACTGGAACGTCGGCGACGACGTGGTGATCCCGACCTCCGTCTCTGACGCCGATGCGAAAGAGAAGTTCGGCGACTTCAAGACCGTCCTGCCCTATCTGCGCATGACCAAGCTGAAGTGACGGCAGAGGCGACACAGGGCACCGTCACCCGGCGCTGGCTGAAGCTCGACACCGGCGTCCTGCGGCATTTCGATGCCGCATTGGGGGATGCCGGTGTGATCGTCGAGACGGGCACCGCCGCGATCCTGCGCGATCTGGCGCAGCGGCGGGGCTTGTCCGGCGCGGTGCGCGCGGTTGCGGTTGCGCTGCGGCAACCGGCGCATGATCTGGTCGCGGGAAACGTGACGCGCAAGCGGTTGCGTGTGCCCGCCGTGTTCGGCTGGCGCGGCGTGCGCGGCATCTATGGCTGGACCAAGGCGGTGCAAGCGCGGTTGCTGGAGGTCCGGTTGACCGCCCAGTTGACGGACGATCCCGATCTGGCGGCGCTGATCTATAACGGATCGAATTTCCCTGAATCGGTGCTGGCGCAGGTTGCAACGGATCTGGGACGGACCAAGCTGATCGTCGAGGGCGGATTCTTTCCCGATTCGATCCAGATCGACCCGCGCGGGGTGAATGCGGCCAACAGCGTGCCGCGCGATCCTGCGTTCTATCTGGACACGGCGGAGGATTTCGCCGCCGCTGGTTTACCCGCGCTGACCAAGACACGGGTTGTGAAGGCAGGCGGTGCGGCAGAGGTCGTATTGCCGAATAATTACATCTTCTTGGCGTTTCAGGTGCCGTCGGACATGCAGGTGACGCGGCACAGCCCGTGGATCACGGACATGGCGGCCTTCTATGCCGAGGTGCAGGCCGCCGCGGACCGCAATCCGGGCCTGACCTTTGTCATCAAGGAGCATCCCAGCTTTCCGTTGTCGGTGCAGGGAACGCAGCCGTCGCATCCGCGGGTGATCTTTGCCAATGGCAACGTCACGCGCGACCTGATCGAAGGCGCTGCGGGCGTGGTTACGCTGAATTCAACGGTCGGGCTGGAGGCGGTGTTTCTGGAAAGGCCCGCCATCATTCTGGGCGACGCCTGCTATGACATCCCGGGCCTTGTCCGGCGTGCCCGCGACCGGGCAGAGCTGGATGCAGCGCTGGCGGATTTGCCCGGTGCCATTCCGGACCCCGTGTTGCGACGGCAGGTGCTGGGGTGGCTGTGGAATCGCTATCTAGTGCATGGCAGTTACGCGTCACCGCCACAGGATCTGGCCGTGGTGCTGGAATGCCAGTTACGGCTGCTGGAGACACCCGGTCCGCGCGTCGCTGGCGCGCAGACCGGGACAGTCTAGAACAGGTAGACCTTGGTGCCGACCGGAACCATGTCGTAGAGCTCTGTCACATGTTCATTGGTCAGGCGCACGCAGCCGGAGGAAAACCCGGTGCCGATGGTTTCCGGCTGGGGCGTGCCGTGAATGCGGTAATAGGTGTCGACGTTTCCGGAATAGAGATACAGCGCCCGCGCGCCCAGCGCGTTGCGGGGATCGCCGCCCGGCAGACCCTTGGCGTAGGGACCATAGATTTCCGGTTCTAGCCGGACCATTTCCGGCGTGGGAATCCAGCTGGGCCATTCACGCTTGCGGCGCACGGTCAGCACGCCGGTATAGTTCCGGTCCTCGGCCCCCAGGGCGATGCCGTAGCGGCGGGCACGGCCGTTGCCCAGCGTCCAGTAGAGGTAGAAATCCTTCTTGATCACATGAATCTCGCCGGCGGCAAGGTCGGGGTTCACATCGACCTCTTGCGGCAGAAAGCGTTCTGGCATGCCGCCCTTGGGCTTTCCGAAAAGACGCGACAACGGGTTCGCGGCGGCGGGACCCGCAAATGCGGTTGCCAGGGCACCAAATGCCACGGCGCGACGATTCAACATGGAAGTGCCTCACTGCTATTGCCCGTAAGTCGGGCTATTGGACTCGGGCATAGCAGATGAGACGGATACAATTATGACAATAATCCTGTATTGCCGCGTTTTTGGGCCGTAGTGGGACACTCGGGTGACAGCTGTGGCAGAACGCCTCAGCCTTTCACGCTGCGCGCCTTGATCATGGCGACGCCGCTTTCGCCCAAGGGCACAACGGCAAAGGGGCCGCCGTGGCACATGTCCTCTGGGTTTTGCGGGTCCATGGGGGCGGCTTGCGCCAGAATGCGGGTCGCGTGGGTTTCCGCGTTGTCCTGCGGGCGATACCCCAGAAAGGACGCGCGGCTGTTGTCGACCGGCACCCGGTCGTTGTCGGAGACACCCCAGACGACGGTGAAACCGACTGTCGGCGCCTCGATCGACGCCTTCACCATGCGAATCAGATCGGGGTGAGAGAGCCATGTGCCCAGCGCGCGGGCGTTGTTCGGCTTTTCCTCGCAGGAATAGATCCGCATGCAGACGCTTTCGACACCGCGCTTGTCCCAGTAAAGGCTCGCCAGATCTTCGGCAAAGCACTTGGCGAGACCGTAGTAGGTGTCGGGCCGGTGGCGGGCGGCGGTGTCGATGAAATCGGTCTTGGGGTGCATCCCAACCGCGTGGATCGAGGAGGCATAGACGACGCGGCGGACCTTGTGGCGAAAGGCGGCCTCCCACACGGTATAGGCGCCGACGATGTTGGACTGCAGGATGTCGTCCCACGGCGCCTCGTCCCCGATGGCGCCGAAGTGGACGACCATGTCTGCGCCGTCCATCACGCCCATGACCTGATCGAGGCTGGAGAGGTCGGCCTTCGTATAGGTCTCGTTCGGAGAGAGGTCTGCCACGCTGTCGGCTATGTCGGTCGTGACCAGTTCGCGGCACATCTCGGCCAGGGGCTTGCGCAGCACGCCGCCCAGCTTGCCGGCGGCTCCGGTCAGCACGATCTTGTTCAGCATGAGGGTGGTCCTTTTCAGATGATGGCTTTTTCGACGATGGGTCGGTTCGCAGCGATCCGGGCGTAGCCTAGGGCGGTCAGGTCCAGCGTGCGGTAGGCGCCGTGGGTGATCCATTCCGCCATGCCGCGCCCCAAGGCGGGCGACTGCTGCAGCCCGTGACCCGAGAAGCCGTTAACGAAGATGAAATTGGCGACCTGCGGGTGCGGACCGACCACGGCGTTCTGGTCGAGGGTATTGTAAGCATAGTGCCCGACCCAGCTGTTGATGACCTTCACACGCTCGAACGCGGGGATGCGGGTGGCGATGGCGGGCCAGACCTTGTCCTCCCACAGGGTGTGGTCGAAGGCAAAGTCGGTGGGATCGACGGGGTGGTCATCCTCTGGCGGGCAGCCGGCCATGTAGTAGGTGCCGTCGGTGCGGACATGGACGCCGGAGGGGTCGATGGTTAGCGGCAGATCGCGGTCCAGCGGTGTTTCAGCCTGAAAGACGAAGGTGTAGCGCTTGCGCGGTTCGACCGGCAGGGTCAGCCCGGCCATCGCGGCCGTCAGCGCGCCGCGCGGGCCGGAGGCGTTGACGACCCAGTTGCAGGCGACTTCTGTGCCGGATTTCAGTTGCACCGCCGTCACGCGGTCGCCGGTGCGGGTCATGCCGGTGACCTCGGCGGTGACGAAGGTCACGCCTGCCCGCTTTGCCCCGCGTTTCCACCAGTCGAACAACGTGCCGCCGTCGAAGTAGCCTTCGTTCACCGTGTTGTGGTTGCCGGCGATGATGTCGTCGAGCGCGTAGAACGGATAGGCCGCGGCGATCTGGTCGCGCGTCATATGACGCGTGCCCGCGCCAAGGCTGGCCTGCACCCGCTGGCTGGCCTGCAGGGCGGTGGCAAAGGCAGGGGTGTCGGCCAGATACATGTAGCCGAAGCTGTGCAGGCGCAGGGCGGGTGCATCCTCCATCCCGCTGCGGGCGCGGAAATTCAGGATATACTCGGCCCCGTATTGCGAGATCTGCACATTCAGGGGTTCGGAAAACTGCTGCCGGATGCAGGAGTTGGTGTGGGAGGTCGAGGCGAATTGATACGTCGGATCGCGTTCGACCACGAGGATTGTGCCGTCGAAATCGGGATCCGTCGCGAGATGGAACGCGACAGAGGCGCCATAGATGGCACCGCCCACGATCACGACATCATAGGCGGCGTTCATTCGGTCAGCGCCACGCCCGCGTCGCGCATCCCCGCAATGGCCGCGTCGAGTGACCCGTCGGCGTCGATGGCGCGTGACAGGTCCGTGCGGACGGTCACGTCAAAGCCCAGCCGGGCCGCGTCGTTGGCCGAATAATGCACGCAGAAATCAAGGGCGAGGCCCACCATCGTCAGCCGTTCGATCCCGCGGGTGCGCAGGTAGCCTTCCAGCCCGGTCGGGGTCTTGTGGTCGTTTTCGAAGAAGGCAGAGTAGCTGTCGATCGCGGGGTTATAGCCCTTGCGGATGATCAGGTCGCCGTCGGTACGCAGATGGCCGTGGAATTCCGACCCGAAGGTGCCTTGAATGCAGTGGTCCGGCCACAGGACCTGCGGACCGTAGGGCATGTCGATGACCGTCATGGGGTTGGCGCCGGGATGGCTGGACGCAAAGGACGAATGCCCGCGCGGGTGCCAGTCCTGCGTCAGGATCACGGTGCGGAAATCATCCATCAGGGTATTGATGCCCATGACGATGTCGTTGCCGCCGTCGACGGCCAGCGTGCCCCCGGGGCAGAAATCGTTCTGCATGTCGATGACGATCAGGGCATGGGTCAGGGGCTGCATGACGGACCTTTCAACGTGGGCACGCCAAGGGGTAGAACCCCAGCCGGACCGGGTCAACGCCCGACAGGTTGAACGCAAGCCGCGCTTGGGCTAAAGGCGGCGGTTCGCACGCAAAGGACGCATCATGGCCACGCTCGGCATCGATTTCGGCACATCCAATACCGCCGCTGCCGTCATGGCCGGCGACACCGTGTTTCGCATCCCCGTGGAGCCGGGGCGCGAGACGCTGCCGACGTCCGTGTTCTTCGATATCGACCGCAAGCGGACCCTGATCGGCAGTGCGGCGAACGCAGCACTGATCGACGGGCGCGAGGGGCGGTTCATGCGCGCGCTGAAGTCGGTGCTGGGCACGCCCCTGATGCGCGAACAGCGCCAGATCGGGTACGAAAAGATGACCCTGCTGGAGGTCGTGGCGCGGTTCCTGTCCACCGTGCGCGAACGGGCCTATGACGCGACCCGGCTGGAGTTCGACACCGCGCTGTCGGGCCGTCCCGTCCGGTTCCACCCCGATCCCGCGCGCCACGCGCAGGCGCAGGTCGATCTGGCCGAGGCGTATCAGATCGCCGGGTTCAAACGTGTCAGCTTTCTGCCGGAACCAGAGGCCGCGGCCCTGACCGCCGGCCCGCTGGAGCAGGGACAACTGGGGCTGGTCGTGGATATCGGCGGCGGCACGTCGGATTTCACGCTTTACCGGCAGGATGCGGATGCGATCCATGTGCTGAACAGCCACGGCGTACGGATCGGCGGGACGGATTTCGACCGATTGCTGTCGCTGGCCCATGTCATGCCCTTGCTGGGGCGCGGCGGCGCCGTGCGCAATGCCTTCGGCGACGGCACCACGACGGCACCCAACGCGATCTTCAACGACCTTGCGACGTGGGAGAAGATCGCGTTCCTCTACACCGCCGAAACGCGGCGTCTGGTGGCCGATCTGGCAAAGATGGGGGTGGATCAGCAGGCCTTCGGTCGGCTGGACGAAGTGATCGAGATGGAACTGGGCCACGATATCGCCTTTGCGGTCGAGGCGGGCAAGATTGCCGCCAACGACACGCCGCGTGGGCTGATCGACCTTGGCACGCTGGACCGGGGGCTGAGCGTGCCGCTGAGCGCGCAGGCGCTGGGCAACACGCTGTCCGACCTGACCGCCGACATCAAGGAAGCCGCGTGGGAGACGCTTGGCGACACCGCGCCGCGCGAGGTGACCGCCGTGGTCTTTGTCGGCGGGTCGAGCCTGATGGGGACGGTGACGCAGGCCATGGCAGAGCTCTTTCCGCAGGCACGGCAGGTGCGGGCGCAGGCCTTTACCGCCGTCAGCGACGGGCTTGCCATGGCGGCTGCCCGCCTGACTTGAAGGCCGCCGCGGGCAGGCGTATGGCAGATCCCATGTTCACCGTCGCCGCCCTGTATCACTTCACCCGGTTTCCCGATCCGGCCGCCCTGCGCCAGCCCTTGCTGGACCTGTGTGCGGAACAGGGCATCAGTGGCACCCTGCTGCTGGCCGGTGAAGGCGTGAACGGCACGATTGCCGGCAGCCGCGCGGGCATCGACGCCGTGCTGGCGCATCTGCGCGCCCTGCCCGGCTGTGCGAATCTGGTCCACAAGGAAAGCCATGCGGCGCAGCAGCCGTTCAACCGCATGAAGGTGCGGCTGAAGCGCGAGATCGTGACGATGGGCCAGCCCGACGTGGACCCGTTGCAGGGCACCGGCCATTACGTCGCCCCCGCCGACTGGAACGCGCTGATCACCGCCCCCGATGTGGCCGTCATCGACACGCGCAACGATTACGAGGTCGCGATCGGCACCTTCGACGGTGCCGTCGATCCGCAGACCCGCAGTTTCGGCGAGTTTCCTGCGTGGTGGGAGGCGAACAAGCATCGCTTTCACAACAAGCGGATCGCGATGTTCTGCACCGGCGGCATCCGCTGCGAGAAATCCACGAATTACCTGCGCGGCCAAGGGGTCGAGGATGTCTATCACCTGCAGGGCGGCATCCTGAAGTACCTTGAAGAGGTGCCGCAGGACGACAGCACGTGGCAGGGCGAATGTTTCGTCTTCGACGGGCGGGTCAGTGTCGGGCACGGTCTGGCCGAGGGTCCGCATATCCTGTGCCACGCCTGCCGCCGCCCCCTGCTGCCCACCGACCGCGATCACCCGCAGTTCGAGGACGGCGTCGCCTGCCACCAGTGCGCGGATGACACGACAGAGGCCGACAAGGCCCGGTTCCGCGAACGGCAGCGGCAGGTCGCGCTGGCCCGCGCGCGTGGCGAACGCCACATCGGATCCCTGTGAGGCAGATCCGGCGGCATCAGGATACCGGCCTTGCGCTGACGATCGGGGTGCTGTCGGGGCTGCTGGGCTACTGGTTGCGGATGCCGTTGCCGTGGATGCTGGGTCCGATGATCGGCACCACCACTGCCGCCATGCTGGGCTGGCCGGTGCGCGGTCCGGACAAGCTGCGGCCCATCGTCATTCCGGTGATCGGCGTGCTGCTGGGGTCCGGCATCACGGCAGAGCTGTTCGGCCAGCTGGGCAGCTGGGTCCTGACCCTGACGCTGCTGCCAATTTTCCTCTGCGTGGCCGCCGGGTTTTCCTATGTCGTCTATCGCAAGCTGGGCCACTACGACCCGGTGACCGCGTTCTATGCCGCCATGCCGGGTGGCTTGAACGAGATGCTGATCCTTGGCGGTGCCGCCGGTGGCGATGAAAAGAAGATCGCCCTTGCCCATGCGGCGCGGGTGCTTCTGGTGATCTTTCTGGTCGTGCTTTATTTCGGCGTGTTCCTTGGCGTGCGGTCCGGTGCGGGCGGGCGCGGGTTCGTGCCGCTGAACGCGCTGTCGCTGGCGGATTACCTGATCCTTGGGGCCTGCGCCGTGCTGGGCGTGATCGGGGCGCGGCGGCTGAACCTGCCCGCGGCGGCGGTCTTTGGCCCGATGATCCTGTCCGGTGCAGTGCATATCGCGGGCTGGGTCCATGTCGCGCCGCCGTCGGTCATCATCATCACGGCGCAGATCGTGATCGGCACCGTGATCGGTGCGCGTTTCGTCGGTGCCACGCTGAAAGAAATCAGCCGCGACATCGGTATCGCCGCCGTCGCGACATTCGGCATGCTGGCCATTGCCGTCGCCTTTGCCGAAACCGTGGCCCGCGTCATGGGCATGCCGCTGAGTCAGGCTTTCCTTGCGTATTCCCCCGGCGGGCTGACGGAGATGTCGCTGCTGACGCTGACGCTGGGACAGGACATCGCCTATGTCTCGGTCACGCATATCATTCGCATCACGATCGTCATCGCGATCGCGCCGACGGTCTTTCGTCTGATCCAGCGACGCCCCTGAGCGGGTCTGTTGCAGGCTTGCACCGTGCGGTCCGACATCGTGGCGGGCCTGTTCACTCTGCCCGTTAGCGGGCCTACACACAGGCAAACTGCGACAGACTGGATTTTGCCATGTTCGAACGCCTGCTTTCCCTGTTCCAAGCCGAACGCAAGGTCACGGAATTGCCCGAGGCCGATGCACGCCACGCACTGGGTGCGCTGCTGGTGCGTGCCGCGAAGGTCGACCGCGCCTATCTGTTCGAGGAGGTCGAGGAAATCGACAACCTGCTGGCGCATATGTATGGCCTGAACAAGCTGCAGGCGGCCAAGATGCGCGCCCAGTGCGAAAAGCTGGAAGAGGCGATGCCCGACACCGAGACGCTGGCCCGCGTCCTGCACGACGCCATTCCGCTGGCAGAGCGTGAGGCGGCGGTGAAATCGCTGTGGACCGTCGTGCTGGCCGATGGCAGCGAACAACCCGAGGAAGGCGAGTTCCTGCACCAGATCGAGCGGACGCTGGGTGTGTCGCCCAAGCGCGCGATGCATATCCATGCCGCCGCCGCGATGGAGGCGGGCCAACTTTAGGGCCCGCTCTGCAAGGCCCGATCGTTACGGCAACGGCACGCCGTCGATCAGATCCTCGATCAGGACCGAGATCATCTCGGCCCGGTTCGACACGCCGGCCTTGCGATAGATCGCGGCGGACTGCGCCTTGACCGTGCCGGTGGCCGTCTGGCGCAGGGCGGCAATGTCACCGACCGACAGCCCCTTTACCGACATCAGGGCGACGTCGTGTTCTGCCGCGGTCAGCCCCCAGCGGGTGAACTGCTCTTCCATCATCCGCGTAAATGCGCCGGTCGCGGCGTCCAGACGCGCCTCGACCCGGGCGTTGCGGCGCAGCATGCGGCGATATTCGCCCAAGGTGATCACGACGCTGACCAGCAGGCCCAGAACGCCGACACCTTCGACCGCGGTCATGCGATCGCCGCCGTCCATCTCTTTTGCGACGTCGAGCACGAAGAGGATCAGGCACAAGCCCTGCACCGTCGCCGCGCCCAGAAACAAGACGCGGCGCAGGCGGATGCGGGGACTTTCAGTGGGGGTTGGGATCATGCAGATCCTTCTGACCGTGGATCATCGCCGCGACAAGGTTTTCCTTGTGACGCAGGCTGGCCAGCAGAACGCCCGCCAGATGCAGGACGATCAGCACAAGAAGGCCGTTCACCAGCCCCTTGTGCCAGTGTTCGACCCAGTCCTGCCCGAAATAGCGGTCCATGCCCATCATCACGCCGGTCGCACAGATACCCGAGAGCAGCGCAAGCAGTGCCACGATCATCGCGGCCCCTGCGGGGTTATGCCCCAGTGTCCGCGCCTCGCGGCCCCGGACGATCGCGGCCAGATAGCGGATCAGGCGCCCCGGGCCGGGGATGAAATCGGCCCAGCGCGCGTGCCGTGTGCCGATCAGGCCCCAGACCAGCCGGAACGCGATCAACCCGATCACGACGTATCCGATGCGCCGGTGCAGCCAGCGCGGGTCGGTCAGGACCCAGGCCCCGCCGACCGAGGCCACCAGCGACCAGTGGAAAAGACGCACGCCAAGATCCCAGACCTTGACGCGGGTTCGATACGGTTTTGCGGTTCCGGCCATCATGGCGTGCGTCCTTTCAGCAATCAGGCGTCGATGCGGCCCAGCTCTTCGCCCGTGGTGGGGTCGAAGAAGACTTCCATGTTGGTGCCGTTCAGCGAGCCGTAGATCTCGTTGCAATTGCCGTCGTTGATCTTGAACGACCGCACGACGCCGCCTTCGTCCTCGAATGCCTTGATCGCTTCCCAGACAGGGGCGGCGGCGCCTTCGGCGGGTGCGGTGCATTCCGGTTCCGCGAAGGCAGCGGTGGCGGACAGGGTCATCAGGGCGGCGAGTGTTGCGAACTTCATGAGGGTTGGTCCTTTGACTGACCGGGATCGACATGACCCGGCGATGCGGCTGCCTAGCCCTGTGCCGGACTGTCCCACCATTGGCCAAAGGCTTAATCCGCACCCCCTCAACCCGGGCTTATGCGCTTGCCAGCGCCCGCCTGCCTTGGTCTAACCGCTTGAAACGCCCGGAGGACCCCATGGTCGACATCGCAACCCGTGTCTGGAACCACAAATGGAAGATCGACCCGATCGTCCGGTCCCTGATCGACACCGACTTTTACAAGCTGCTGATGTGCCAGTCGGTGTTCCGCAACAAGCGCGACGTGCAGGTCACATTCTCGCTGATCAACCGCACCAAATCCATCCGCCTCGCCGATCTGGTGGACGAGGGCGAGTTGCGCGAACAGCTGGATTACGTCCGGTCCCTGTCGCTGACCCGCGGCGAGTCGACCTGGATGCGCGGCAATACCTTTTACGGCAAGCGGTCGATGTTCACGCCCGACTTCATGGACTGGTTCGAGAAATTGCGCCTGCCGCCCTACCATCTGGAAAAGCGCGACGGGCAGTATGAACTGACGTTTCAAGGGTCCTGGCCAGAGGTCATGCTGTGGGAAATCCCGGCGCTGGCGATCCTGATGGAACTGCGGTCCCGCGCCGTGCTGCGCGACATGGGGCGGTTCGAGCTGCAGGTGCTGTATGCCCGCGCCATGACGAAGGTCTGGGAAAAGGTCGAACGCCTGCGCGCCCATCCGGGGTTGAAGATCGCGGACTTCGGCACCCGGCGCAGGCACAGCTTCCTCTGGCAGGACTGGTGCGTGCAGGCGCTGCAGGAGGGGTTGGGGGATGCCTTCACCGGCACCTCCAACTGCCTGATCGCCAAAAGCCGCGATATGGAGGCGATCGGCACCAACGCCCATGAATTGCCGATGGTCTATGCGGCCTTGGCCGACGGCGACGCGGCCCTGCGGCAATCGCCCTACGACGTGCTGTCGGACTGGCAGGCGGAACACGACGGCAACCTGCGGATCATTCTGCCCGACACCTATGGCACGCCGGGGTTCCTGTCGGGCGCGCCCGACTGGCTGGCGGGCTGGACCGGCGTCCGCATCGACTCGGGTGATCCGGCGGCGGGGGCAGAGGCCGCGATCCGCTGGTGGCAGTCGCACGGAGAGGACCCTTTGACGAAACTGGTGATCTTCTCCGACGGCCTTGACGTGGACAAGATCGTGGAGCTGCACACCCAGTTCGCCGGCCGCGTCCGCGTCAGCTTTGGCTGGGGCACGATGCTGACCAACGATTTTATCGGGTTGGTGGCGGACGACGCCTTGGCGCCGTTCTCGCTGGTCTGCAAAGCCGTCGCGGCCGACGGACGGCCCACGGTGAAGCTGTCGGACAACCCGAACAAGGCGATGGGACCGGTGGACGAGATCGCACGGTATAAGCGCGTGTTCGGGGTGGGGGCGCAGGAGCGGGTTGAGGTGCTGGTGTGAAGTTTGCCGCTGGCATTTCAAGATGTGGAACATCCATCGGTACCGTGAGTTCCATTAAAGAATCATTGAGTAGTTGTCGGTACAGTTTTAGCGTCCACATCTGATCTTAAAATTTGGCTTCACATTTGGTATTTCTATGGCATACTACCACAAAATATTGGGGCAAATACCCGATGAGGTAGGGCAAAATGGCTAGAGCGCAAGAGTTGGCTGCTTTTGAGTATGCCAGAAAATCATCTCCAATGTTTGTCGAGGTCGGCTATGGCGATAATGTCGATTCGATCATCGGATTTTTTGGAGAAATGAACTCAGCAGCCGTCAATCGTGTTTTATCTTTTCAAGGAACTTTGTACCGAGAATTTCGGTTGTTTTCGAAGATTTCGTCTATTCATGATGGGTGTTTTGAGATTGGGTTTAGTTTGGGTGGGAGGGGTGCTTCCGCTCAACTTTTGACGCTCGCAAAAAACGGGAATCTTGATCCGCTCGCCTATCGGCATAGAATACTCTTTATAAGAGCTTATGGTGCCGGTGGCGAAGAAGAAGTACATTTCCATCGCGACAGCCTGTATAGATAGAAATTGAGCGTTATATGACCATTGACAGGGACCTGAGTTCTTTTGATAAAACTCAGATTGAAGACTATGATGTATTAATTGTTACTGCACTTGATGATTTAGAGCAGGTTGCCGTGGATCTTCATCTGACAGCGAATTCGGCACGCAGAGTTCCGGCAACTGATGCTGAGCTAGACATCGGAATCACAAGGTGGCTGCTTCCGAATGCTCGGATTGGGATGGGCAGTGGTGACCTCAAGGTCTTGACTAAATGTCTTGGAGCTGCGGGAAACGCAAATTCGGCGTTAGAAGTCGCACAGTTGATTTACACGCAGCCTAGACCCAAGCTACTGATATTTTGCGGAATTGGTGGATCGCTTAACCCCACGAAAGCGCAATTGGGAAATGTTATTGTTTCTGAGTCGATTCATTGGCGCGGATACGATAAAATTTCAGGCAAGGAAATGTCCCAACGGATGAGATCTAAAAAGCACTTAGATTATCCTGTTAATGATGTACTGCTGCGACACCTTAGAAAGTATGCAAAAGATATTGAGACTGGTGACGCAAGTAAGTCAGTCGTGAGCTTTGATAGTTCGTCCCGAGATTTTATTCAAAAGGTAACAGCTTGGGCTCAAGCGGTTACGAAGGTAGATGATGCCCTTCGAGACGATCTCATTGGTTTTGACCCCTCAATCTATTTCAATAGAAAGGTGCCAATCGTAAAGTTCGGTAAAATATTTAGTTGGGATTTTGTTTTAAACCAAAAAGATGTGAGAGAGGAAATATATGCGGATGATAATGGATATCGGGTTGTAGAGATGGAGTCGGGCGGTATTTCTAAAGCCGCAAAATGGGCAACCGACTACTTCAAGAATACTCCAACCGTTAATGTTGTTTCTATCAGGGGAATATCTGATCTTTGCAATGAAAAAGTAGATGATTTTTTCAGGGATCTGTCGGCTGACCATGCTGCTTCGTTCTTAGTTGGATTTTTAGCGGAACGTTATAATCCCGATTTCTAATCTTGATCACTCCTCCACCGTCCCCCTTAAAGCCTTCACCTCACCCCTGACCTTCTTCGCTTTCAGGCGGCGCTTCACCGATCCGTAGGTCGGCTTCGTCGCCACGCGGCGTTTGGGTTTCTCAGTCGCGCGGACGATCAGCTCGGCGAGGCGCTCGCGGGCGAGGTCGCGGTTGCGGGCCTGTGACCGGGTGTCCTGCACGAAGAGCACCAGCGCGCCGTCCAGCGTCCAGCGCCGCCCCGCCAGCCGCTTTAGCCGCGCCTTGACCGGGTCGGGCAGGCTGGGCGAGCGTTCCGCCTCGAACCGCAGTTCCACCGCCGTCGAGACCTTGTTCACGTTCTGCCCGCCGGGACCGGAGGCGCGGGTGAACTGCTCTGTCAGCTCCCACCCCTGCAGGGTGATGGTGGGGGTGATGAAAAGGTCGTCGGCCATGGGGGACATCTAGTGGATTTGGGGGGTTTTGCCAGTGTGGTGTGTCACACGCCTGAGTGGGGCCACATTTGGCTGCGCCAAACGTTTACCCCCACCGCTTTTTTGTCATTTGCAATGCAAATGACAAAAAAAGGGCTACCCCGGCGATGGGATAGCCCTTTCCTGAATATCGGAGGTGGGTCGGTTAGGGACCACGCATGGCCACCCACCTGAGGGGAATCTCACCCAGGGGCTGCCCTAGATCAGAACCCCCCAAGCTGTCCCGACACACGTCTCCAGAACTTCATGATGCACTGGATCACCTCCTTTCAAATGTTTCGCCTAAGTCCGAAGGTGGCACACATAAAGTGTATGTCAAATTAAAATATACCACCCATCGCGATTATACGCGCGCCTGTGTGACCCGCCCAACAATCAGGCGAAATGGCACGAGCGCTATGAGGGCGACGGCGATTTTCACCGACCAGTCGGCCACGGCGAGTGACACCCAGAGCGGGACGACCGGCCCCATGTTCAGGAACGGCACGGCGTCCTGCGCCCAGATCACCTGATCGGCGGCCATGGCGCTGACGCCGTTGAAGGTGGCGGCAAAGGCGATGGAGAAGAAGATGACCGTATCGACGACGGAGGACACCAGTGTCGAGCCGAGGGGCGCCACCCACCAGACACCCATGCGCAGGCGGTTGAAGACGGCGATGTCCAGCAGTTGCGCCACACCGAAGGCGGTGGCCGAGGCGATGGCGACGCGGATCGGGACGGCGGGGCCGTATTCCAGCTGGATCTGGCTGCCGATCAGGGAACAGACGATGCCGACGATCAGGCCGACCCCCACGACGCGGCGGGCGGCGGAGACGCCGTAGATGCGGTTCATCAGGTCGGTGACGAGGAACGCCAGCGGATAGGTGAACGCGCCCCAGGTCAGCAGGCCGTCGGCGATGAGGAACTGCACGAGGATGTTGGAGGCCACGACAATGGCGGCCATGGCGATCACGCCGGGAAGGATACGAGTCATGATGTGGTCCGTTTTGACAAGGGTGCGGCACTTGGCCCCCGGATCATCCGGGGACGGCGCGGCTTAGCCCTCTGCCCTGTCCGCGTCAATCGGTGACGCGGTATTCGACGATCTGGGTTTGCTGGAAGAACTTGAAATTGTCGTCGGACACCATGGTTAGCCGGATCGCCCCGGTGGCGTCGCGCCAGACGCTGAGGCCTTCGAGGTTGTCGTAGGTGTTCGTGCTGGTCTGGAACAGGGTTTCGGCCTGACCGCCGGTCATGTCGAACCGCCGCACCCGGGACCGGAAGCCGATGCCGGTGAAATCACGCTCCAACAGATAGAACAGGCCGTCGGGGCCGATGTCGGCCCCCACCGGGACGAAGGCATCGGGGCGCGTGATACTGAAGGGCACCGACCAGACGTCGTTCAGAAAGCGGTAGACCGGAAAGGGGCGTGCGGCCTGCCCGGATCGTTCGGGCATGGTGTAGAGGGCGCCGTCGGGTCCAATCGCCAGCGCCTCCAGCGAGCCGTTCCGTTCCATTCCGTTGAAGTCGCGCGGACGCGGCAGATCGGTCCCCGGGCCATCCGGCGTGGTATAGGCGGCGACGCGGGCCGGACCCTCGAACGAGATGTAGATCGTGCCGTCCGGTGCGAGGGCGATGCCTTCGGAATCGCCATTGAGGCGGTTGTTGGCCGCGTCGTGCAGGCGCGATTTTGTCGTGACGTCCATGCCAGAGACGGCCGGCCCCGTGCGGTCGATGGTCCCCTGCCACACAGTGCCGCGATCGCTGACCGCGACATAGGTGAGACCGTCAGCGCTGAGGTCGATGCCGGACAGGCCGCCGAAGTCAGGATCGGGGTTCGTCCAGACAAAGCGGCCGACTTCGGTCACGCCGGGTGCAGCGGTTTCGCCAAAGACCTGACCGCACCCTGCGAGCAGGGCCAGCATGACCAGAAGATGTCGCACGATCAGTTGGCGACGACAGCCGCGCACTGGCCCGGCAAGCTGGCCATGGTCAATTCACGCTTTGGCGCGGGCCGGGGCGCATTCGGATCGGCGGGCGGCGCGGGGCGTGGATTCAGGATGTTGTTCACCCAGTCCTGCGCATCGGCGCAGCCGTCACCAGGCGGCGGCGGGTCCTGCGGTGCGCAGGTCGTGGACCCGGCCGGGCAGTTCAAGCGAACGTGGAAGTGATAGTTGTGACCGTACCACGGCCGCACCTTGCGCAGCCAGCTGCGGTCGCCGGTGGCAGTCTTGCACATCGCAACCTTGGCGCCCGGAAAGATGAAGATGCGTGCGACACGCGGGTCAGAGGCTGCGGCCTTGACGATCGCCTCTTGCTGCGGGGTCCAGCTGCTGTTGACGTAGGCGCCGCCGTTGCGGTCCATCCGGTCCGAGGAGATGTTCTCGCGCTCTGTCCGGGTCAGTCGCATGTTCGTGGCGGGCTTCAGCCAGATATCCGCGTCGAGGCCGATCTGGTGGCTGGCGTGGCCGGTCAGCATCGGGCCGCCGCGTGGCTGGCTCATGTCGCCGAAGTAAAGGCCGTTCCAGCCCGGCTGGGTGGCGGCGGATCGCGACAGGTCCTGCAGGAAATCGACGAGGACCGGCTGGCCCCAGTTCCGGTTGCGCGACAGGCGCATCGCCTGCCAGGTGGGTCCGGTTTCGGGCAGTTGCGCCGCACCGGCCTGACAGCCCTTGGAATAGAAGCCGACGGGTGCGGGGGCCTGCGCCGACGGGCCGGGGATCGTGCCGAAGACCTGCTTGGCAATCCGGGTGTCGTTGGTGTTCTGGCTGGAATAGACGGGCTGGGTCGCCGTGGCGGTTGCGGTGGCAACCTTGGCGTCCTGCTGGCAGGCGGCGAGGCCGGTCAGCAAGGCAATCAGTGCAGCATAGCGGATCATTCGGCGCGGTCTCCGTCCTTGTTGACCCATCTTAACAGGAACAACCCGAAGAGGAACAGGAAGATCACCGGCAAAAAGCCGAGTTGCACGTTGCCTGTCAGAAACGTGAAGAGCGAGATACTGGCGGGCGCGAGGAAGGCCGTGGCCTTGCCGGTCAGGGCAAAGAGGCCGAACGCCTCGGCCGGGCGATCGGGGTGGGTGTGGCGGACCATCATCGACCGGCTTGCGGCATAGATCGACCCGCCCGCGCCGCCGATGACGATTCCGCAGGCGTAAAAGATCAGGTCCGGCACCCGTGACGTATCGGTCAGCGGAAAGAGGAAGAGGTGATCGCGCGACATGCCGACGATCAGGCAGGCGACAACGATCAGCAGCCAGACGCAGACCCGGATGACAGGCTTCGGGCCGTATCTTTGATCCGCCAGACCGCCCGCCCAGGTGAAGATCGCGGCCGCGATGGCGGCGACGATGCCGAAGACGCCGATCTGGATCGTGGTCCATCCCAGCACGAGGGCAGCGTAGATCCCGCCGAAGGCGTAAAGCGCGTTCAAGGCATCGCGGTAGAACATCGAGGACAGCAGGAAATATTTCAGACTGGGGCGGTGCATCACACCGCGCAGGGTATCCTTTAGCTCGTTCCAGACGGCGCCGATCCGCGTGGACCCACCGCCCAGACGCGGGTCGTCGCGGACGAAAAGGAAGAAGGGGATCATGAAGATCGCATACCAGACGGCGATGAACGGACCGACGCTGCGGGTGCCTTCCATCTGCGCCGCGTCGAGACCGAGCGCCGGGGGGTGACCCAGCAGGGTCAGGCCCGTCTCGGGGCTTTCGACGAAGAGCAGCAGCAGGATGAAAAGCGACACCACGCCGCCCCAGTAGCCGAAGGCCGCGCCAGAGCCGGAGATGCGCCCGATCTCTTTTTCCGTGCCGAGGCTGGGCAGGATCGCGTTGACGAAGTTCAGGCCGGATTCGGCGGCGAAGAAGCCGACATAGAAGATGACGAGGATCGTGAAGAGGCCCAGACCGTCCGGCGTCAGGCCCCAGAGGGCCGCACTGGCGAGCACGTAAATCACGGAAAACCCGGCGATCCACGGCATCTTGCGCCCGGAATTATCGGCAAAGGCGCCAAGAAAGGGCGCGGTCAGCGCGATCAGCAAACCGGCGATCGTCTGTCCCGCCGACCAGATCGACTGCGCCTGCGCGTCGGCGGCCAGCTTTTCCATCCCGTCGGCCATGAAGGCATTGGTGGCGACCAGTGCGAAATAGGGACCGAAAACGAAGGTCAGGCCCAGAGTGTAATAGGGTTGCGACGCCCAGTCGAAGGCCATCCAGCCCCAGATCCGCCTTTTGGAAACCGCCACGCCGATCCTCCGCCCCGTGTGACGGGACTAGACACCGGTGTCGTAGGGACTGGCAAGGGCCGGTATCGCGTGGGCGGCGCCCCTGTGGCAAATCGGGCGTAGGGGCTGCGACGCGAGCCGGCGGGTCTTGCCTGATCGTCCCGCAGCCCTTAGGTCGGCGCAAGTGTTGAAGGAGAACCGCCGATGATGTCCCTGTTCCAGATCCTGATGCTGCTGCTGGGCATCGCGCGGTTCTTTATCTTTGCGCATTTCATCATGAGCTGGCTGATCAGTTTCGACGTGCTGAACGTCCGCCAGCCACTGGTGGGCCAGATCTGGTATACCCTGCAGCGGATTCTGGAGCCGATCTATCGCCCGATCCGGAACATTTTGCCCAGCATGGGGGGGATCGACCTGTCCCCTATCGTGGCGCTGATCACAATCGAGATCATCCGCATCCTGCTCGTGAACAACATCGCCTTGTTCTACTGACGCAGGGTTGGGGCGGAACGCTTTTCCGCCCCGTGTCTGCTGTCACGCGATCCGTTCGATGGCCAGCGCGATGCCCTGACCGCCGCCGATGCACATGGTGATCAAGGCGCGTTTGCCCTCGATCCGGTCGAGTTCGTACATCGCCTTGACCGTGATGATCGCCCCTGTCGCACCCACCGGATGACCCAACGCGATCGCGCCGCCGTTCGGATTGACCTTGGCGGGATCGAAGCCAAGCTCCTTGCTGACCGCGAGCGCCTGCGCGGCAAAGGCCTCGTTGCTTTCGATCACGTCGAAATCGTCGGCCTTCAGGCCGGTCCGGTCCAGCAGCTTGCGCACGGCGGGCACGGGGCCGATCCCCATCACCTCTGGCCGCACGCCGGCGTGGGCGTAGCCCAGCACGCGGAACCGCGGGGTCAGGCCCGCGCGTTCCGCCGCATCCATACGGGCGAGCGTGATCGCCGCCGCGCCGTCATTCAGGCCGGAGGCGTTGCCGGCGGTCACGGTGCCGTCCTTGCGGAAGGCGGGGCGCAGACCGGCCAGCGCTTCTGCCGTGGTGGCCTTGGGGTGTTCGTCAGTTTTGAAGTCATAGGTCTCGCGCCGGGTCTTCAGTTCCACCGGCACGATCTGGCTGTTGAAGCGCCCCTTTGCGATGGCCTTTGCCGCGCGTTGCTGGCTTTCGAGGGCGAAGGCGTCCTGCGCCGCGCGGCTGACGTCGTGTTCCGCGCTGACATTTTCCGCCGTGATCCCCATGTGGCCGGTGCCGAAGGGGCAATTGAGCGCGCCCAGCATCATGTCGCGGGTCTTGATGTCGCCCATCTTGGCGCCCCAGCGCTGGTCGCTGATGATGAAGGGGGACCGCGACATGTTCTCGGCCCCGCCCGCGAGGCCGAAGTCGGCGTCGCCCAGTTGCAGCGCCTGCACGATCGATACGATGGCCTGCACGCCGGACCCGCAGAGGCGGTTGACGTTCATGGCAGGCGTCGTGTCGGGCACGCCCGCCTCGATCGCCGCGACGCGGGACAGGTACATGTCCCGCGGTTCGGTGTTGATGACGTGACCGAAGGCGACGTGACCGATCTGCGCGGCCTCCAGCCCGCTGCGGGCGATGGCCGCGCGCGCGACGGTGGCGCCCAGCGTGATCGGTGGCGTGCCCGCCAACGCCCCGCCGAACGTGCCGATGGCGGTGCGTGCGCCGCCCAGAATAACGATGTCTGTCATGGAATGATCCCCCTGCTTTGGCGGCAAGATGGCAAGCGGTCGCCCCGGACACCAGAGAAACCTTTGGTCACCTGCGGCAAAGGGTACGTCCCCGCTGTGCCGCCTGCGCGGATGCCTTATGTAGCACGTGAAAGAAGGGGCCCAGATGTTGTTGACTGTCACGAACCTGCGCAAGACCTATGCCACCGCCGACGGCGCCTTTGACGTGCTGCGCGGCGTCGACCTGTCACTGGATGCGGGGCAGACGCTGGCCCTGACCGGTGAAAGCGGGTCCGGCAAAAGCACGTTGTTGCACCTGATCGGCGGGCTGGATGTGCCTGACGCCGGGCAGATCATGCTGGACGGCACCGATCTGACCGCGCTGGACGATGCCGGGCGCGCCCGGATGCGGCGCGAGACGGTCGGCGTCGTGTTCCAGCAGTTCAACCTGATCCCGTCGCTGCGGGTGGTGGACAACATCGCATTTCAGGCACGTCTGACGGGGCGTCACGATGCGGACTGGTGTGCGGCACTGGCCGCGCGCATGGGCCTGACCCCGCAGTTACGCAAATACCCCGAGCAGTTGTCAGGGGGTCAGCAACAGCGGGTGGCGATTGCCCGCACGTTGGCGCCGCGTCCACGACTGGTGCTGGCGGATGAACCCACCGGCAACCTGGACGAGGCGGCGGCGGCGCAGGTGCTGGCGCTGATGCTGGAACTGGTGACGGATACGGGCGCTGGCCTGCTGATGGTCACCCACTCTGACAGGCTGGCCGGGCAGATGCAGCGGCGGCTTCACCTGACGACCGGCGTGATTGCATGACGGTCACCGTTTTTCGTGCCTTGCTGTCTCACTGGTGGCGCAACCCGTTGCAATTGTTCACGCTGCTGGCGGGCCTTGCACTGGCGACGGCTCTGTGGTCCGGCGTGCAGGCGATCAATGCCGAGGCGCGCGCCAGTTACGACGCCGCCGCAGCCACGCTGGGTGAAGGCACATTCGATCAGCTGACCCGCACCGATGGCCAACCGATGACGCAAGAGGCCTATGTCGCCCTGCGGCGCGCGGGTTGGCTGGTGTCGCCCGTAACCGAAGGGCGGCTGGACGGCGTGCGGATCGTCGGTCTGGACCCGCTGACGGCCCCCGGCGGATTGGGGCCCGTGCGGATCGCCGACGGGGCCGAGGTCGGTGCGTTCCTGTCCGGCCCCGGTCAGGTCTTTAGTCGGGCAGAGGCGCTGGCCGCTCTGCCGGACGGGCCTGACAAGATACCGTCGCCAGACGTGGCCCCCGATACGGTCATCACCGATATCGGCGTGGCCCAGCGCCTGCTGGATCGGCCCGGTCAGATCGACCGGCTGATCGTCGCAAAGGTGCAGCCCATAGGGCAACCGCCGCTGACCGAGGTCGCGCCCGACCTGACGCGGAAGGTCGCCCAAAGCGGCTCTGATCTGGGGCGTTTGACGGATAGTTTCCATCTGAACCTGACGGCGTTCGGGTTGCTGTCCTTTGCCGTCGGCATCTTCATCGTCAATGGCGCCATCGGATTGGCATTCGAGCAGCGTCGCCCGGTCGTGCGGACCCTGCGGGCACTGGGCGTGCCGCTGCGGCGGCTGATGGTCCTGATGGCCGCGGAACTGGCGGTGATGGCGCTGGTCGCGGGCGGGATCGGGGTCGCGCTGGGCTATGTCATCGCGTCACTGCTGTTGCCCGATGTCGCGGCGACATTGCAGGGGCTTTATGGCGCCACCGTCGCAGGGACGTTGCAGTTGCGGCCCGTTTGGTGGGCATCCGGCCTTGCCATCGCGTTTGGCGGGACGGCGATGGCTTCTGCCGCCGCGTTCTGGCGGCTGGCGCATCTGCCGCTGCTGGCCGGCGGATCGCCCCGCGCGCTGAGCATGGCGGCGGGACGGTCCGCCCGCCTGCAGGCCGCAGTGGCGCTGGTGCTGTTGATCACGTCCGGCGTCCTGGCCCTGACGGCGCAGGGTCTGGTGGCCGGTTTCGCCTTGTTGGGGTCTATGTTGATCGGTGCGGCGCTGGCGCTGCCTTTGATCCTTGACCGGGTGCTTGCCGTGGCAGAGGGGCTGGCAAAGGGGGTCCGCGCCCAGTGGTTCTGGGCCGATACCCGGCAGCAGTTGCCGGGCCTGTCGCTGGCACTGGCGGCCCTGCTGCTGGCGATGGCGGCGAATGTCGGCGTCTCGACCATGGTCAGCAGCTTTCGCCTGACCTTTACGGGGTTCCTCGACCAGCGGCTGGCGTCAGAGCTTTATGTCACCGCCACAGACCCCGCCCAAGCCGCGCAGATGGTGGATTACGCAACGCCGCGCGTTCGGGCGATCTTGCCGATCCAGTCCGCGCCCGCACAGATCGCGGGTTTCCCGGCAGAGGTCTTTGGTGCGCGGGACGATGCGACCTACCGCGACAACTGGACCTTTCTGACGGCGATTGCCGCACCCTGGGACGCGGTCGTCAGCGGTGACGGCATTCTGATCAATGAACAGCTGTCGCGCCGATCCGGACTGTCGCTGGGCGATAAAGTCACCCTGGGCGGTCGGGATTTCGCGGTCGCCGGAGTCTATGGCGATTATGGCAATCCGATCGGGCAGGCGATCCTGACGGAAACCGCCTTCAAGGCCCTTTACCCCGAGATAGAGCCGCTACGCTTTGGCCTGCGGATGCCGGCGGAGGATGTGCCAGCGCTGGTCACGGCGCTGGAGCGTGATGTCGGGATACCTGCGGCGAACACGATCAATCAGGCGGGCATCAAACGGTTTTCCCTTGATATCTTTGACCGGACGTTCACGGTCACGACCGCGCTGAACATTCTGACGTTGACCGTCGCGGGCTTTGCCATCCTGATGAGCCTGCTGACCCTTGCCGCCCTGCGGGTGCCGCAACTTGCCCCTGCCTGGGCGATGGGGCTGACACGGCGGGAGCTTGGGCTGCTTGAACTGGTCCGGGCGGTCCTGCTGGCCGTCCTGACGGCCCTTGTGGCCTTGCCCCTGGGGCTGGCGCTGGCCTGGGCGCTGTTGGCGGTCGTCAATGTCGCGGCCTTCGGCTGGCGGCTGCCGATGTATGTGTTTCCGCTCGATTACCTGCGGCTGGGCGGCTTTGCCCTGCTGGCCGCCGCGCTGGCGGCCCTGTGGCCCGCGTGGCGACTGGCACGCACGCCGCCGAGCGACTTGCTGAAGGTGTTTTCCAATGAACGTTAAGGCTCTGATCCTATGTTTTATGCCTGTGTTCGCGCAGGCGCAGGGATTTTCCGGCATGGCCAGCGATGCGACGGGTTTCACCCTGCCGCAGCCGGATCCTCAGTTCACATTTCCCGCCGATCACGGCGCGCACCCGGATTTCAGGATCGAATGGTGGTATGTGACCGCCAACCTGACGGGTCCGGACGGCACGGCTTATGGTCTGCAATGGACTCTTTTCCGGTCTGCCATGGCGCCCGAGACGCAAGATGGATGGGCCGATCCGCAATTGTGGATGGGTCACGCGGCGGTGACCACACCGACGGCGCATTACGTGACCGAACGGCTGGCGCGGGGCGGGATCGGTCAGGCCGGCGTCGTTGCAGACCCGTTTCAGGCGTGGATCGACGATTGGCGGTTCGACGGGATCGACAGCGGCACCCTGCGCGCGACCGGGCCCGATTTCGGATACGACGTGTCCCTGACCGCGCAGGGTCCGCTGGTGCGGCAGGGCGAGGATGGCTATTCCGTCAAGTCCACCAGCGATCAGGCGTCCTATTACTATTCGCAGCCGTTCTATCGCATCACGGGCACGCTGCATCTGCCGGATGGCGACATTCCGGTGACGGGCACCGGTTGGCTGGACCGCGAATGGTCGAGTCAGCCGTTGGCGGACATCCAGACTGGCTGGGACTGGTTTTCCATCGCGTTCGACGCGGGCACGCGGATGATGGTCTACAGGCTGCGGCAGCGTGACGGCGCGGACTACTATTCCGCCACATGGATCGCCGCGGACGGCACGCCCACCCCCTATACGAACGGCGAGGTTTTGGCCGTGCCTTTGCAGGATACCCGGGTTGACGGTCACACGGTCCCGACGCGCTGGCACGTGACATTGCCAGCGCAGGGTGTTGACGTCACCGTCGCCGCGGTCAACACGGATGCGTGGATGACCACCAGCATTCCGTATTGGGAAGGTCCGGTGACCATCGACGGCAGCGCCAAGGGCGTCGGCTATCTGGAGATGACAGGCTATGAGTGAGTGGTTCGAGACGCTGGCGGGATTGCACGACCAGGTCTGGCAGCGGCTGGGACGCGGCGTTGCGGATCGTCGCGCACCGGGCCGGCAACCGACCCTCGCCACGGTCAGCGCCGATGGCTGGCCAGAGGCGCGCACCGTCGTATTGCGCCGGGCTGAGCGACCAGCTGCGCTGCTGGAGGTCTATACCGACAGCATGTCCGACAAGATCGCCAGCTTGGGTCGGCTGCCCCGCGCCGCCCTGCACGTATGGGAGCCGAAACTGGATTTTCAGATGCGGCTGCAGGCGGATGTAACACTGTTGCAGGGCGATGCCGTCGCCAACCGGTGGGAGTCCGTGCCGGACATCGCGCGTTTGTCCTACGGCGTGACACCGCCGCCGGGCGCACCCATCGCCGCAGCGCTGGATTATGACAAAACCCCGGATCAGAGCCGCTTTTGCGTGCTGTCACTGACGTTGACCCATATCGACGTGGTGCATCTGGGCGATGCTCACCGCCGGGCCGCCTTTCGCGCGGACGATGGCTGGGCCGGCCAGTGGCTCGTCCCGTGAACGGCGACCTGCCTTTCGTCAAGGATCTGGTGCTGGTGGGCGGCGGGCATACGCATGCACTGGTGCTGCGCAAATGGGGCATGAAGGCGCTGTCGGGGGTGCGGGTCACGCTGATCAACCCCGGTTCGACGGCCGCCTATTCAGGCATGTTGCCGGGATTCGTGGCTGGCCATTACAGCCGCGACGATCTGGATATCGACCTCGTGCGGTTGGCACGGTTCGCGGGGGCCCGGCTGATCGACGGGGCCGTGACGGCCATCGACCCGGTGACACGGCTGATCACCGTGCCTGACCGGCCGCCCGTGGCCTACGATGTCCTCAGCCTCGACGTCGGGATCACGTCAGAAATGCCCGCCCTGCCCGGTTTTGCCGAACATGCAGTGCCGGCAAAACCGCTGGGGCCGTTTGCCGGCCGCTGGGATGCGTTCCGAAACGCCGCGACAATGCCGCATGTCGCCGTGATCGGCGGCGGCGTGGCGGGTGCGGAACTGGCGATGGCCATGGCCCACAGCCTGCGCGCGCGCGGGCTGACGCCGGTCCTGCATCTGATCGATCGCGGCAAGGTCGTCGACACGCTGGGGGTGACTGCACGTCGCAAGATGCTGTCGGCGCTGCAACAAAACGGCGTCACGCTGGTCGAGCATGCCGAGGTGACGGAGATCGCTTCGGATCATGTGGCACTGTCCGATGGCCGCAAGATTCCATCCGGCTTTACCACCGGTGCTGCCGGGGCCAGACCGCATGACTGGCAGGCCCGCATCGGGCTGGATGTGCACGACGGGTTCATCGCCGTGGACGGGCATCTGCAATCCTCTGACCCCGCGATCTTTGCCGTGGGCGATTGCGCCCACCTGACACAAGCGCCCCGCCCCAAGGCCGGAGTCTTTGCCGTGCGGCAGGCGCCGGTGTTGTTCGACAACCTGCGCGCCGCGCTGTCCGGCGGGCAGATGCGAACCTACAAGCCGCAAAAGGACTATCTGAAGCTGATCTCGCTGGGCGGCAAGGCGGCACTGGCCGAACGCTTCGGCACGGGGCTGGCGGGGCCGCTGCTGTGGCGGTGGAAGGATCATATCGACCGCAAATTCATGCGGCAATTCGACGATCTGACCTTTATGGGGCAACCGGACCTGCCGCTGACGCGGGCCGAAGGATTGACCGAAGCGCTGGGCGACAAGCCGATGTGCGGCGGCTGCGGGGCCAAGGTCGGTCGCGGTGCGCTGCGCGCGGCGCTGGCGGACCTGCCGCCACCGGACCGGGCGGATGTGGTCGTAGTGCCGGGCGACGATGCGGGGCTGTTGCGGATGGGCGATGTGCGGCAGGTCATCAGCACCGATCACCTGCGCGCGCTGACCGCCGATCCGGTCGTGATGACCCGGATCACCGTCAACCATGCGCTGGGCGACATCTGGGCGATGGGGGCTGCGCCGCAGGCCGCGACGGTCAACCTGATCCTGCCGAAACTGTCGGCCGATCTGCAGACCCGCACCCTGCGCGAGATCATGGAGACGGCCCACGCCGGCCTGACGGCGGCGGGTGCGGCGATCGTGGGTGGTCATACCTCGGTCGGGTCGGAACTGACGATCGGCTTTACGGTGACGGGCCTGTGCACGCGTGCGCCGATCACCCTGCGCGGCGCGCGGCCCGGCGATGCGCTGATCCTGACGAAACCGCTGGGCAGCGGCGTCATCATGGCAGCCGAGATGGCGGGACAGGCGCGCGGCGATACGGTGGCGGCGGCGCTGGTCCAGATGTGTCAGCCGCAGGCGCGAGCGAGCGAGATCCTGTGCGGGGCCCATGCGATGACCGATGTGACGGGGTTCGGGCTGGCGGGGCATCTGTCGGGAATCGGCGACGCCTCTGGCACCGGGGCGCAGCTGACGCTGGCGGATATTCCTGTGATGACAGGAGCAGTGGCGCTGGCGCAGCAAGGTGTGCATTCGACACTGTTGCGGGACAATATCGCCGGAAGTGGTCCCGTGACGGGGCCGATGGGTGCGATGACGGACCTGCTTTACGATCCGCAGACGGCGGGAGGATTGCTGGCTGCGGTCGCGGCAGAGGAGGCGGCAGATCTGGTCCGGCAGTTGCAGGATGCAGGATACACGCAGGCCACGATCATCGGCCATGTGACCGACAGCATCGGCATCACGCTGGTTTAAAGGGTCCGGACAAGGGCTGCCAGATCGTCGGCCGCCCGCGCGCGGCCTGCGGCGTCGAGCGTGTCCGTCGCCACCTCGCCCAGCCAGTCGCGGTCGTCGACCCGGCGGGATCTGGCGTAAGCCGCATCGTAGTGACGGTCCATCAGCGAGGTCGCCAGCCCAGTGAAATCGCCGGCGTCCAGCATGGCTTCCCAGTCGTCGACGACCGCGTGGCCACGCAGGTTCCGCAGGGGCTGCAGGCGGGCGCGCAGGGCGGCGGGGTCGGCAATGATGTCCGCGTAAGCCTCTGTCAGATAGGCGGCCCGTGCGGCCAAGGGGGCCTTGACGTTGATCCGCGGGGCGGCGGTCATGCGCGCCCAGATCTGCTTGGGCAGGACGATCTGGCCGATCTTGCTGCTTTCGGCCTCGACGATCGTGGGCATGTCGGGGTCCAGCGCCGACAGGGCCTGTGCAAGCTGCGATTCAAAGCCCTTCTGCGCCGGTTGCCCGCCCGCCACACCACCCAAAAGCGACCCACGGTGGGCGGCCAATCCTTCCAGATCAAGAATTTGCACGCCCCGATCAGCCAGCAGATGCAGCAAGGCCGTCTTGGCCGTGCCGGTGTAGCCGTCGAGCAGGATCAACCGGTGCGGCACCCGGTCGATATAAAGCGCGTCGTGCACCAGACGGCGGTAGGTCTGGTAGCCGCCCTTGATCGTGTCCGCGCGCCAGCCGATCTGTTGCAGGATCGAGGCGAAGGAGCCGGAGCGTTGGCCGCCGCGCCAGCAATAGACCAGCGGCTGCCATGCGCCGTCGTGCTGCGCCAGCGGCCCGTCGACGTGATCGGCCACGTTGCGGGCGACCATCGCGGCACCGATCTTGCGGGCGTCGAAGGCGCTGACCTGCTTGTAGATCGTGCCGACCTCGGCCCGCTGGTCGTTGGACAGGGCAGGCAGGTTGATGGCACCGGGGATGTGATCCTCGGCGAATTCGGCGGGGCTGCGCACGTCGATCACGGTATCGAACCCGTGGTCCATCAGCGCGCGCAGGGTGTCAAAGGTCTGGGGCATGGGTCAGGCCATGGGGCGCAAGGGCGTGCGGCCATTGTCGTCGAGCGTGAACCACCGACCATCGTCCAGCACCGCAGGCACCAGGGACCGCCCGTAGCCAGCACCGCCATCGAGGTCGATCCTGTTGCCGAAGTGTTCCGGCGCATCAAGCGCCGTGTGCCCGTGCACCACCATGACCCCGTGATCGTCGGTGTTGTCCAGCCAGCCGTCGCGAATCCAGATCAGGTCATCCTCGACCTGATCGGCCAGTGCCACACCGGGGCGGATACCGGCGTGGACGAAAAGCTGCCCCTCTGCCGCGTGGATCAACGGCAGCGTCGCCAGCAACTGCCGGTGCGCCTGCGGCACCAGATCGCGGGCGCGGCCAACCAGTTCCTGAAGCGTCAGGTCACCATCGGTCGTGGGATAGCTGACCAGCACCTCGCGTCCCGCGTCATCCTTGATGAACGCGGCGGGGCCTTCCGGGATGATGCCATAGGATGCGAGGGTCTTGTCGCCGCCCAGACGCGGATTGAGCCATGACAGACCCGACTTGATAGCCACGTCATGCGTCTCTCCGTTTTCGAGGAAGCGTTCGAACATGCGGTCGTGGTTGCCCTTGATCAGATGCCAGTCAAAGCCGGCGTCGCGTCCCTTGATCAATTCGTCCAGAACGCCGCGGCTGTCGGGGCCACGGTCGGTATAGTCGCCCAGAAAGACGACCGGTTTGCCGGCCCCGCCGTCGGCGGCGATCAGCACCAACGCGCGGTCGAGCATGGCGCGCTGGCCGTGAATGTCACCGATGGCGTAGATCATGCTGCAGTCCCTTTGTGCGTCGGGGCCTGACTTAGCAGACGCCGCGCGGATTGACAGCACTGGAGCCTCCGGCGGGCGTTTATTTGGTCAGATCAATGAAGGGCCCCGCGTCAACCGACGCGGGGCCCTGCGTGATCAGACCTGAAAGGTCAGCGGTTTGACCTGCTGGAACATGCCGGTGTCTTCCAGCGCCTTGATCGCGGCGGCGGGGACGGGTTCGTCGACGTAGAGGAGGGCGATGGCCTCGCCCTTGGCGGCGGCGCGGCCCAGGGTGAAGTTGGCGATGTTCACGCCGTGGCTGCCCATCGTCATGCCCAGTTTGCCGATGATGCCGGGCACGTCCTCGTTGGTGGTATAGAGCATGTGCGCACCGATCTCGGCGTCGACATTGATGCCCTTGATCTGGATGAATCGCGGCTTGCCATCGCTGAACACGGTGCCCGCGACGGAGCGTTCACGCTTGTTCGTGACCACGGTGACCTTGATATACCCTTCGAACGCGCCGGACTGGTCCTGCTTGGTCGTGCTGACCTGCACGCCGCTGTCCTTGGCGATCACGGGCGCGCTGACCATGTTCACGTCCGGATTCCGGCGACGCATGATGCCCGCGATGGTCGCAGCAGTCAGGGCCTTGAGGTTCATCTCGGAGGCTTCGCCGTCGAACAGGATGTTGATCGCTTTGATCGGCTCGTCGGTCATCTGACCGACGAAGTTGCCAAGGTGGCCCGACAGGGTGATCCACGGTCCCATGATCTTGGATTCGTCCGCCGTGATCGAGGGCATGTTGATCGCATTGGTCACGGCGCCGGTCAGCAGGAAGTCGGACATCTGTTCGGCGACCTGAAGGGCCACGTTTTCCTGCGCCTCGGTTGTTGCAGCACCCAGATGCGGTGTCACGACGACATTGGGCAGGTTGAACAGCGGGCTTTCGGTGGCGGGTTCGACAGCGAACACGTCAAAGGCGGCACCGGCGACGCGACCGTCCTTGAGCGCCTCGGCCAGTGCGTCCTCGTCCACCAGACCACCACGGGCGCAGTTCACGATCCGCACGCCGGGCTTGAGCTTGGCGATCGCGTCCTTGGACAGGATATTGCGGGTCTGGTCGGTCAGGGGCACGTGGAAGGTGATGAAGTCGGAGCGGCCCAGCAGGTCGTCCAGTTCCACCTTTTCGACGCCCAGTTCGGTCGCGCGGTCTTCGGACAGGAACGGATCATAGGCGATGACTTTCATCCGCAGGCCCTTTGCGCGGTCGATCACGATGGACCCGATGTTGCCTGCACCGATGACGCCCAGCGTCTTGGCGGTCAGTTCGACCCCCATAAAGCGGGACTTTTCCCACTTGCCGGCGTGGGTGGAGGCGTTCGCCTCGGGGATCTGACGTGCCACGGCCATCATCAGCGAAATGGCGTGTTCGGCGGTGGTGATCGAGTTGCCGAAGGGCGTGTTCATCACGATGATGCCCTTTTTCGACGCGGCGGGAATGTCGACGTTGTCGACACCGATGCCGGCGCGGCCGATGACCTTGAGGTTGGTCGCGGCGGCGATCAGCTTTTCCGTCGCCTTGGTGGCAGAGCGGATGGCGAGGCCGTCGTAGTTGCCGATGATGGCGGCGAGCGCCTCTTTATCCTTGCCCAGCTTGGGCTGGAAATCGACGTCGATGCCGCGATCCTTGAAGATCTGGACGGCAGCGTCCGACAGCTCGTCGGAAATGAGAACCTTGGGGGCCATATCTGGCACTCCTCTTTCAACAATGGGGGGTGGCGGGCCGTCACTGGCCCGCCGATATATCAGGCGGCGATCTCGGCCTCGAAGGCCCATTCGATCCACGGCATCAGGGCTGCCACATCGGAATGGTCAACCGTCGCGCCACACCAGATCCGCAGACCGGCGGGAGCATCGCGATAGGCACCGACGTCCAGCGCCACGCCTTCGGCTTCCAGCCGCTTGGCGACGGCCTTGGCGAATGCGGCGCCGTCGGTGATGCGGTCATCGGTGAACTTCAGACACACGCTGGTGTTCGACCGCGTCGCCGGATCGACGGCAAGATTGGCGATCCAATCATGCTTTTCGCAGAAGTCGAAGATCACGCCGGCGTTGGCATCGGCGCGCGCCTTCAGGCCAGGCTGGCCGCCCAGCGTCTGACCCCATTTCAGCGCGACGAGGTAATCCTCGACACAGAGCATGGAGGGCGTGTTGATCGTCTCGCCCTTGAAGATGCCCTCGATCAGCTTGCCCTTGGAGGTCAGGCGGAAAATCTTGGGCAGCGGCCATGCGGGGGTGTAGCTTTCAAGCCGTTCGACGGCGCGGGGGCTGAGGATCAGCATGCCATGCGCGGCCTCGCCGCCCATGACCTTCTGCCAGCTGAACGTGGTCACATCCAGCTTGTCCCACGGCAGGTCCTGCGCGAAGGCGGCAGAGGTCGCGTCGCAAAGCGTCAGGCCGGCGCGATCCGCGGGGATCATGTCGCCATGCGGCATCCGCACGCCAGAGGTCGTGCCGTTCCAAGTAAAGCAGACGTCGTTGTCATAGTTCAGCGCGGCCATATCGACGATTTCGCCGTAGGCGGCTTCGTGGACCGTTGCCTCGATCTTCAGCTGCTTGACCACGTCGGTGACCCAGCCTGCGCCGAAGGATTCCCATGCGACCATTTCCGCGGGGCGTTCGCCCAGCATCGTCCACATCGCCATCTCGAAGGCGCCGGTGTCAGAGGCAGGCACGATCCCGATGCGGTAATCGGCCGGAATGTTCAGAACCTCACGGGTCAGGTCGATAGCCTCGGCCAGTTTGGCCTTGCCAACAGTCGCGCGGTGCGACCGGCCCAAAGGCGCGTCGCCAAGCGATTCGAGTGACCATGTGGGGGGTTTGGCACAAGGGCCAGACGAAAAGCGCGCGTTATCCGGCCGCGTGTCCGGTTTGGTCGTAACCATTGCTGGTATCCTCACAGATATTCGCCCTTCGTTGGGGAAGGGTGTCCCGCCGCCGGATGTAGTCCTGCGTCTGCGCAAAGGCAAATGAAATTCCGGCACGCGCGCCTGTGACGAAAGCGCCGGGCGAAAGCCTGACTTTTGCGGTGGCCTTATGCCGGGCCTTCCTTCAAAATCACGGAAATATCCAAGCAATTTGCGAGGGCCGCATGACAATTCACCAGAACATCTCTCACTGGGCAGAGCGCGTCGATCTGGCCGCCGCGTTTCGCTGGACGGCGCGGCTGGACATGCACGAGGCGGTGTCGAACCATTTCAGCCTTGCGGTCAGCGACGACGGCAGCCAGTTCCTGATGAACCCGAATCAGATGCATTTCGCGCGGATCAAGGCCAGCGACATGCTGATGATCGACGCCAACGATCCCTCGACGATGGAAGGGCCGAACGCCCCGGACCCCACCGCATGGGGCCTGCACGGCGGATTGCACCGGCTGGTGCCGCACGCCCGGTGTGCGATGCACGTCCATTCGATCCACGCGACGGTGTTGGCGTCCCTGGCCGACAGCACCCTGCCCCCCATCGACCAGAACTGCTGCACCTTCTACGACCGCGTCGTGGTCGACGACGGCTACGGCGGTCTGGCGTTCGAGGACGAGGGCGCACGCTGTGCCGCATTGTTCACCGACCCCAAGAAGAAGGTCATGGTGATGGGCAACCACGGCGTGCTGGTGATCGGCGATACCGTGGCCGAGACCTTTAACCGGATGTATTATTTCGAACGGGCGGCCGAGACCTATATCCGCGCCTTGCAGACCGGGCAGCCGCTGCGCATCTTGCCGCACGATATTGCGGAAAAGACCGCCCAACAGATCGAGGCCTACCCCGAACAGGACCAGCGCCACCTGTCGGAATTGAAGGCGCTGCTGGACCGCGAAGGATCGGATTACGCCACATGAGCGACGACCTGGATTTTGACGATGACGATTTTGAAGATGACGAAGACGAGTTCGACCATTTCGTCGCGGCGCAGGACACGGTCTACGACACGGTCGTCGCCGAGCTGACGGCAGGGCGGAAGCAGACCCACTGGATGTGGTTCGTCTTTCCGGTGCTGACCGACATCGGGGAATCGCCCATGGCGATGTTCTATTCCCTGCGCGATGCTGACGAGGCGCGCGCCTATCTGGCGCATCCGCTGCTGGGGCAGCGCCTGACCGATTGCATGCATCTGCTGCTGAATCACGCAGGCACAGACCCGGTCGCGATCATGGGCGAAACCGACGCCTACAAGCTGCGGGCCTGCGCCACCCTGTTCGAGGTGGCCGCGCCCACTACGCCGGTCTTTGCCAAGATGCTGGATAAGATGTTCGGTGGCCAGCGCTGCAACAAGACCCTACGCATCCTGCGCAGACCCGCCGCTGATGACATGTTCGGCTGACAAGGTGCCGCGATGACACAGACACTTTTGTCCTTCGGGCACGGTTATTCGGCGCAGGCGCTGGAGCGTATCCTGCTGCCGCAGGACTGGCGCATCATCGGCACCACGCGGTCAGAGGACAAGGCAGCAAGCCTGATGGCCCGCGGAGTGGAACCGCGGATCTGGCCGGGCGCCGACATGACGCCGGCGCTGGACGCCGCAACACACCTGCTGATCTCGGCCAGTCCCGACGATGGCAGCGACCCGGTGCTGGATGCGCTGCACGACGACATTGCAGCGCGGGCGGGTCAGTTCGCCTGGGTCGGATATTTGTCCACCACCGGCGTTTACGGCGACCATGACGGCGATTGGGTGGACGAAAGCACGCCTTTGACACCAGCCACCAAGCGCGGTCAGGCCCGCGTGGCGGCAGAGGCGGCATGGCAGGCGATCCCCGGACTGCCGCTGCACATCTTTCGACTGGCTGGGATCTACGGTCCCGGTCGCGGGCCGTTTGCCAAGGTGCGCAACGGGACGGCGCGGCGGATCATCAAGGACGGTCAGGTGTTCAGTCGGACCCATGTCGCGGATATCGGGCGCGTGCTGGCCGCGTCGATCAGGCAGCCTAATCCCGGTGCGATCTACAACGTTTGCGACGACGATCCCGCCCCGCCGCAGGACGTCATCGCCTACGCCGCCGAACTGCTCGGCCTGCCGGTGCCAGAGGCCGTGCGGTTCGAGGATGCGGAGATGACGCCGATGGCCCGCAGTTTCTATGCCGAAAGCAAGAAGGTGCGGAACGACAGGATCAAGGAAGAGCTGGGGGTGGACCTGCTGTTTCCTGACTACCGCAGCGGCCTGCGGGCGCTGCTGGCGCAGGACGACTGACCCCCGGCCCGCGCGTCGCGATGCAGCGGCAGATCATCCCCCTTGCGCGGAAACGGCAGCGACCCAACCTGTCACCAAAGACTTTTCTGATAAGGCCGCCATGACCCTGCGCACCACCCTTGCCCACCTGCTGGACCGCCCCGCCGTGACCCGCAGCATCGTCGCGATCATCGTGTTGAACGCCATCCTGCTGGGGTTGGAAACGTCGGATGCCATCATGGCCGCGGCGGGGCCTTTGATCATTGCGCTGGACACCGCCTGCCTTGCCGTCTTCGTGGTCGAGATCGCGGCCAAGCTTTACGTTCAGCGCGGCGCGTTCTTTCGCAACGGCTGGAACGTCTTCGACTTTCTGGTGGTCGGCATCGCTCTGGTGCCTGCTGGCAAGGGTCTATCGGTGTTGCGCGCCCTACGAGTCCTGCGGGCGCTGCGGGTCATCTCGGCGGCGCCGGCCCTGCGCCGTGTCGTCGAAGGCTTCGTCAGCGCCCTGCCCGGTATGGCGTCGGTCTTTCTGCTGATGGGCATCATCTTCTACATTGCATCCGTCATGGCGACACAGCTGTTCGGCGCGGCGTTTCCGGAGTGGTTCGGCACGCTGGCCCATTCGGCCTATTCGCTGTTCCAGATCATGACGCTGGAAAGCTGGTCGATGGGCATCGTGCGCCCGGTGATGGAGCAATTCCCCTACGCCTGGGCCTTCTTTATCCCGTTCATCCTGATCACGACCTTCGCAGTGGTGAACCTTCTCGTCGGTCTGATCGTGAACGCCATGCAGGACGCCCATGCCGAAGAAGGCAATGCCGCCACGGAAACCTACCGTGACGAGGTGATGGCCCGGCTGATCGCCATCGAGCGCCGTCTGGAAGACCGCGCACCCCCGACCGGCGCGCGCAATTCGGAATCCTAGGCGCGCTTGCCGATCACGCCGACGCCCAACACGGCCAGCACCTTCGCCTCGATATCAGAGGCGTTCAGACCCGCCGTCGCATACATGTCCGCCGGGCTGGACTGGTCGATGAAGGTGTCTGGCAAGACCATCGAGCGGAATTTCAGGCCGCTGTCGAAGACGCCTGCGTCAGACAGCAACTGCGCCACGTGACTGCCAAAGCCGCCGACGGCGCCTTCCTCGATGGTGATCAGCGCCTCGTGGTCGGCGGCCAGCTGCAGGATCAGGTCGCGATCCAGCGGCTTGGCGAAACGGGCGTCGGCGATGGTCGGTGTGATGCCCCGCGCGCCCAGCGCCTCGGCGGCCTGCTCGACCTCTTGCAGGCGGGTGCCGAAGGACAAGATGGCGACCCGCTTGCCCTCGCGAATCATGCGACCTTTGCCGATTTCGAGTGGCTGCGCATCGACGGGAATCTCGACCCCCACACCTTCGCCGCGGGGAAAGCGAAACGCGATGGGGCCGCTGTCGTGGGCGGCGGCGGTGACGACCATGCGGACCAGTTCCGCCTCGTCCGCCGCGGCCATGACGACCATGCCGGGCAGGTTCGCCAGAAAGGCGACGTCGAAGGACCCGGCGTGCGTGGCACCGTCCGCGCCGACCAGACCCGCACGGTCGATCGCGAAGCGGACCGGCAGGCGTTGGATCGCGACGTCGTGGACGACCTGATCATAACCGCGCTGCAGAAAAGTGGAATAAAGCGCGCAGAACGGTTTCATCCCGCCCGCGGCGAGGCCCGCGCAGAACGTCACCGCATGCTGTTCGGCGATCCCGACGTCAAAGCAGCGGCTGGCGTAGCGTGCCATGAACTTATCAAGGCCAGTGCCGTCGGGCATCGCGGCCGTGACCGCAACGATCTTGTCGTCTTTCGATGCCAAATTGATCAAAGTATCGGCAAAGACGTTGGTATAGGACGGCGCGTTACTTTTCGCTTTCTGCTGCTCTCCGGTCAGGACGTCGAATTTGCCGCGGGCGTGGCCCCGGTCGGCGGCCCCTTCGGCGGGGGCAAAGCCCTTGCCCTTTTTCGTGATGGCGTGGATCAGGATCGGGCCGGTCGCCCGTTCCTTGACCGTGCGAAGCACCGCCAGCAACTGATCCATGTCGTGTCCGTCGATGGGACCGACATAGGAAAAGCCCAGCTCTTCGAACAGGGTGCCGCCGACGGTCATGTGCTTGAGGATATCCTTGGCGCGCTTCGCGCCCTCGCGGAAGGGCGGCGGCAGGAACGACACGGCACCCTTGGCCGCCGCCTTCAGATCCTGAAACGGACCCTCGGCATAGAGACGCGACAGATAGGATGACATCGCACCCACGGGGGGGGCAATCGACATCTCGTTGTCGTTCAGGATCACGATCAACCGCTTTTTCAGGTGGCCGGCATTGTTCATCGCCTCGTAAGCCATGCCGGCCGACAATGCGCCGTCGCCGATCACGGCAATCGCGTCGCCCGGATCGCCGCCCAGATCGCGGGCCGTGGCAAACCCGAGGGCTGCGGAGATCGAGGTGCTTGAATGTGCGGCACCGAAGGGATCATAGGCGCTTTCGCTGCGCTTGGTGAAACCCGACAACCCGTCCTTCATCCGCAGGGTGCGGATACTGTCGCGGCGTCCCGTCAGGATCTTGTGCGGATAGGATTGGTGGCTGACGTCCCAGATGATCTTGTCGCGCGGCGCGTCGAACACGGCGTGCAGCGCCACGGTGATTTCGACGACCCCCAGACCGGCCCCCAGATGACCGCCAGTGCTGGCGACAGTCGCAATCGTCTCGGCCCGCAACTCGTCCGCAAGGCGTCGCAACTGGACATCCGACAGGCCCTTCATGTCGGCGGGCAGGTGCACGCGGTCCAGCAGCGGCGTCTTGGGGCGGTCGGTCATGTCAGGTCCTCACTTGTCGCGCGCGATCACGAAACGCGCGGCATCCTTCAAGGTGTCGGCGTGGCGTCCATAGCAATCTAGCGCGTCACAGGCCGTGTCCACCAGATCGACCGCCCGCCGCTGCGCGCCTTCCAGCCCCAGCAGCGACACGAAGGTCGCCTTGCCGGCCGCCGCATCCTTACCGACCGCCTTTCCAACGGCGGTGGCATCCCCGGTGACGTCCAGGATGTCGTCCGCAATCTGGAACGCCAGCCCCAGCGCATCACCATAGGTTTTCAGCGGCAGTTCGTCCGCCTGCACGATCCGGGGACCCGCACAGCAGGCCCATGTGATCAACGCACCCGTTTTCCCGGCCTGCAGCGTGGTAATTTGATCCAGCGTCAGCGGCGGGCCGCTTTCGGCCGCGATATCCAGCGCCTGTCCCAGCACCATCCCCTGCGCACCGGCCGCTTGCGCCAGCGTCAGCGCGAGCGTCGCCCGCGCACTGTCGGTCACACCGGAGCCGGGCGTGCAGACCAGTTCGAACGCCAGCGACTGCAGCGCATCGCCAACAAGAATCGCCGTCGCCTCGTCCCACTTGCGGTGCACCGTCGGTTGACCGCGCCGCAGATCGTCGTCGTCCATGGCGGGCAGATCGTCGTGGACCAGCGAATAGGCGTGTAGCGCCTCGATCGCCGCGGCAGCGTGGCCCGCCCGGTCGCCGACGTCATGCAGACGCGCGCCTTCCAGAACCAGAAACGCGCGCAGCCCCTTGCCACCGCGCACGGCGTAAAGCATCGCCTCGCGCAACGGCAGGTCGGGGACCGGCGTCAGCGCGATCTCGATCAACCGCTGCGCCGTGGTGGCATCCAGCGCCAGCTGATTGGTGAACATCACGGGTCGAGCGGTGCCGTGCCCGCAGCCTGACCGTCAGGACCGGTCGTGATCTTGGCGACCTTCTCTTCGGCCTCGCTCAGCTTCGTCTCGCAGCGCTTCTTCAGCGCGGCACCGCGCTCGTACAGCGCGATGCTGTCGTCCAGCGCCACGTCGCCGCGTTCCAGCTTGCCCACGACTTGCTCCAGCTCGCGGATCGCGTCCTCGAATGTCATGCTTTCAACCGGCGTCTCTGCCATGGCTGCGCTCCCTCAACACGTTCACATGCGCGGCGGCCGAGGCCCCCAGCGCCGTCAGGTCATAGCCTCCCTCGAGGCACGACACCACCCGCCCGCCGCAGTGTTTGTCCGCCAGATCACAAAGCTGTTCGGTGATCCACGCAAAATCCGCCTCGACCAGCGCTAGCCCGGCGAGTGGATCGGCGCGGTGGGCATCGAATCCTGCGGAAATCAGGATCAGCTCTGGCCTGAAGGCATCGACGCGCGGCAGCACCCGCCCCTCCATCGCGACGCGGAAACCACGCCCGTTGGTGCCTTCGTCCAAGGGGACGTTGATGACATTGTCGGCGACACCCGTTTCATCCGCCGCCCCGGTCCCCGGGTAAAGCGGGCTCTGGTGGGTCGAGCAGAACAGGATACGGGGATCGTCCTCGACCAGATCCTGCGTGCCGTTCCCGTGGTGCACGTCGAAATCGACGATGGCGACGCGGGCCAGACCGTGGTGATCCAGCGCATGCTTCGCCGCAATGGCGACATTGCCGAAAAAGCAGAACCCCATCGCCGTGGTCCGTTCCGCATGATGGCCGGGCGGGCGCATGGCGACAAAGGCATTGGCCGCGTCGCCGCCCAGCACCAGATCGACGGCGCGCACAGCACCGCCGGCCCCCCGCCAGACCGCCGACAGCGTGCCCGGCGACATATGCGTATCGGCGTCCAGCGACACGAACCCGCTGTCCGGCGCGGCCCTGCGGATCGCGTCAAGGTGCGACTTCGGATGCACGCGCAACACGTCATCCTCGGCCGCATGGGGTGCCTGCACGCGCAGCAGATCCATGTCCTGCAACGCACCCAGCACGGCGTCCATGCGCGCCACCTGTTCCGGATGCCCCGGTGGCGTGACGTGATCCAAACAATCGGGATGAGAAATCAATGCGGTTTTCATGTCGCCCACAAAATCGAAACCCGATCGAAAGGACAAGCACCTTCATTTGGCAAAGTAAGCTCCCGCCGGAGGCTCCGACCTTGGCACGGGGCGCCACACTCGGCCTTGCTGGTCACGCCTCGTCAGGCGCCAGCATGTAACCCGACCCGCGCACCGTCTGCAGATAGCGCGGCTGCTTGGGGTCCGCTTCGATCTTGCGGCGCAGGCGTGTGATCTGGACATCGACCGCACGCTCTTGCGTCTGCCCGCCGGACCGGCTGAGTTCCTCGACCAGCTCCAGCCGGCTGACGGGTTCGTGGGGGCGGGCGGAAAAGATGCGCATCAACTGGCTTTCCGTCGCGGTCAGCCGCACCAGCGCCTCGTCCTGCCGCATCTCTCCCTTGGTGATGTCGTAGCGGACAGGACCAAGGTGCAGCACGGTCTGCGGGATCGGCTTCGCCTCGGCCTGCGGGGCGCGACGCAGGATCGCGTTGATCCGCAACAGCAGTTCCTTCGGCTCGAACGGCTTGGCGAGGTAATCATCGGCCCCAGCCTCGAGGCCGGCAATCCGGTCTTCGGTCTCGCCGCGGGCGGTCAGCAGCAGAACGGGCGTGCCGGACTGGTGCCGCAGGGCGCGGCAGAAGCTGATCCCGTCCTCGCCCGGCATCATCACGTCCAGCACGACCAGATCGAATTCCAGCCCTGCCAGAATGCGCCGCGCGTGTGCCGCGTCGCGGGCCGTCGTCACCAGAAAGCCGGACCGCATCAAAAACTTGCGCAAAAGCGTGCGGATGCGCTCGTCGTCATCGACAACCAGCAGGTGCGCGTCGTCAGCGGCCATCGGGTTTGTCCACCATGGCCTTGTAGTGATGCCGCATCTCGTCGTCCATCATCGCCTCCAGCACCTGTCTGAACCCTGCGACGGCCACGGGTCCCGCCGCGCGGTAGGCACTGCGCATGCGCTCGCGCTGGGAATCCGACAGGCTACGCTCTAACGCGGCGCCCTTTTCGGTCAGATGCAGATGACGCTCGCGCTTGTCGCGGTGACCCACGGTACTGGATACAAGACCGTCAGCGATCAGCGTGCGCAACACACGGTTCAGCGACTGCTTTGTCACACCGAGGATTCCCAGCAGGTTGTTGACCGTGGTGCCGGGGCTGCGGTGGATGAAATGGATCGCGCGGTGGTGTGCGCGACCGTAGGCCATATCCTCCAGAATCCGGTCGGGATCGGCGGTGAAGCCGCGGTAGGCAAAGAACATCGCCTCGATGCCCTTGCGCAGCTGCTCGTCGGTCAGAAACAGCAGCGCCTGCCCCGAGGGGCCTTGTTGTGGCTGGTTCATGGGCCTCGTCCCCCTCGGTTCGTGGGCACAATACGTCAGCGATGTTGACATGACTAGAGTCAACTGGTAGCGAGACGGCACAAATCGCGCAACTTTATGTCCGAAACGGACTTAGTCACGATACAAATGGAAATGTGAAGGGGTTTCGCCATGGAAGGCGCCTACGACGACCGCGACGGTAAAATCTGGATGGACGGCCAATTGGTCGAGTGGCGCGATGCCAAGATCCATGTCCTGACCCACGCCCTGCACTACGCCTCGTCCGTGTTCGAGGGCGAGCGCTGCTACAACGGCAAAATCTTCAAGGACCGCGAACATGCAGAACGGCTGCACTTCTCGGCCAACTGCCTCGATTTCGAGATCCCCTATTCGGTCGAAGACCTGATCGCGGCCAAAGCCGAGACGTTGAAAGCCAACGGGTTGACGGACGCCTATGTCCGCGCCTTCGCCTGGCGCGGTGCGGGGCCTGACATGGGTGTCGCCTCTGCCCGTAACCCGGTCCGCACGGCAATCGCCGTCTGGTCCTGGGGCAACTACTATGGCGAGGCCAAGACCAAGGGTGCCAAGCTGGACATCGCCAAGTGGAAGCGCCCCTCGCCCGAGACGATCCCGCATCAGGCGAAGGCCGCCGGTCTTTACATGATCTGCACCATGTCCAAGCACGCCGCAGAGGCGAAGGGCTGTTCCGACGCCATGATGTTCGACTATCGCGGCTACGTGGCCGAGGCGACGGGCGCCAATATCTTCTTCGTCAAGGACGGCGAAGTGCACACGCCCAAGCCCGACTGCTTTCTGAACGGGCTGACCCGTCAGACCGTCGTCGGAATGCTGCGCGAAAAGGGCGTTACCGTCCACGAGCGGCACATCATGCCGGAAGAGCTGGAAGGCTTTCAGCAGTGCTGGCTGACCGGCACCGCCGCCGAAGTGACGCCCGTGGGCCAGATCGGCGACTATAACTTCGAAGTCGGTCAACTGACGCTGGATATCGCGTCCGATTACGAAAAGCTGGTCCGCGCCTGATCAGGCGGTCTGGCCGCGCTGCGGCCGCAACAGACCTGCAACGCGTCCGCTGTCGTCAAAGCGGGCGCGTGGCCGCCGCAAAAGCTGTTCGATCGCCCGGTGACGCAGGTTGCCGTGGGCGATCTGCACAAACCGACGGAGCCGTGTGTTGCTGTCGGTTTCGTGGCTTGCATCTAGGATATGTCTGGACATGATGGGTTCCTCCATCCGTCAGCCATACCACATCACGGCATTTTCCCCAAATCACGACTGATGATCGCAACCGGCAGCTGGCCGGTGCCATCATTGCTGCAATGCAATAGGCTTGACGCGGCAACGGGTCGCGCCACTTTAAAGCGATCATCACGAGGACCGCCATGTCAGAGAACATCGAACCGGAAATAAGACGTGCCGTCGAGGAAAACGAATCCCGCCGACAGCAGAAAGAATCGGAACGCCGGGAAAAGGAAAGCAACGAGCCGGACGAGGAAGAGGCCGTCCGCGAGGCGTCGCATCTGTCCGCCAAGCTGGTCTATCAGGTCGTCCGCCGCGAAGGCGACGAGGAACTGCGCCGCCCGCAGACCTCTCTGTTCTGGTCAGGTATCGCGGCCGGTGTCTGCATCAGCTTTTCCGTCATCGGCGAGGCGCTGTTCAAGACCTATCTGCCCGACAGCACGTGGCTGCCACTGCTGGAAAGCCTTGGCTATACCTTCGGTTTCCTGATCGTCATCGTCGGCCGGATGCAGCTGTTCACCGAGAACACGCTGACGACCGTGCTGCCGCTGTTCGCGCGACCCAGCCTTTACAATCTGTGGTGCGTCGGACGTCTGTGGGGGATCGTGCTGGGCGCCAACGTGATCGGCTGCTTCATCGCGGCGGCCTTCATCGCCTTCATGCCGACGTTCGAACCCGATATTCTGGCCAGCATCACCGAGATCAGTAAACACGCGACCGAACACGGCGCGTGGATCGGCTTTGCCAAGGCGGTGCCCGCCGGTCTGCTGATCGCGGCGCTGGTCTGGATGCTGGCCGCGGGCGAGCAGGAAAACTTCTTCATCATCATCCTGATGACGTGGCTGATCGCCGCTGGCGGCTTTACCCACATCATTGCCGGATCGGTGGAAATGGCGTTCCTGCTGATGACCGGCGAACTGGGACTGATGGCCGCGATCTTCGGCTTCTTTATTCCGGTGTTCCTTGGCAACGTCTTTGGCGGCACGGTCGTCTTTGGCCTGATCACATGGGGTCAGGTCCGTGAAGAGGTGAAGGACGCCAGCGACAAGCATGCGGCCACGACCAAGTCCGACTAGTTGTGACCGACGGTCCCGGTGACCTTGCGTTGCCGGGCCCGCTTCAGCCCCAGATGACGTTCGCGCAGGATGATCATCACGCCCGCCGAAATGACGATCGCCGCTCCGATCATCATCGTGACCGTCGGCACCTCGTCAAAGATGAAGTAGCCCACGATCAGGGCGAGGATCATCGAGGTGTAGTCAAAAGGTGCGACCAGCGAGGCATCGGCAAAGCGGTAGCTTGAGGTCAGAAAGATCTGCCCGATCCCGCCCAGAAGCCCCGCCATGATCAGCATGACCCATTGCGCGGGCGTGGGCCACGCCCAGCCCCACGGCAGGGTCAGCAGCGACAGGACCGTCGCGGTGATCGAAAACCAGAATACGATGGCGGCGGTATCTTCGGTAAAGACCAGCTTGCGCACGAAGACCTGCGCCAAGGCTGCACAGACCGCCCCCATCAACACCAGCACGGCGCCCAGCGTCTGCGCATGATCGACCTGCGCGCCCAGCGACAGGCGCGGGCTGAGGACGATCAGCACCCCGATCAGGCCCAGCGCCACGGCGGACAGGCGAAAGGCGCGCACCTCCTCGTTCAGGAACATGGCGGCGAAGATGACGACCAGAAGGGGGGCGGCATAGCCGATGGCCGTGACCTCTGGCAAAGGCAGCAGGCCAAGGCCCGCAAAGCCAAGGCCCATGGCAGAGGTCCCGACCAGCCCGCGCCAGACGTGTCCCATCGGGTGCGCCGTTTTCCAGCCGTTGCGCAACTCGTGCCGCATCGCCAGCCAGCCGACGATGACCGGAAGCGCGAAAGCACTGCGAAAGAAGACCGCCTGACCGGGGGGCACGTTTTCGGACACCGCCTTGATCAGGGACGACATGGCCACGAAGACCATGACCGAGACGATCTTGTAGGAAATACCGCGCAAAGGCTGCATGGACGGCCCCTTTCGGCGGCACCCTAGGCGCGCTGCCCGGCAGGTTAAACCCCGTCCGGCGCCTGTGCTGTCAATTCCCGCAGAACCGGCCCGAAATCCGGTCCCACGAAGACGGGAATCGCAAGCGACCGCAGGCGTTCCACCTGCAGCAGGTCGTCGGTACCCGCCCCGCGACCCGGCGCGCGCAGGATGACCCGCGCGATCCGCCCCGGATGGCGCACGGCTGCGTCCGCATAGATCTGCGCGTCGTGCTGGCCGGTGTCGCCCACCAGCACCACGGGCAGGTCGGGATGGGCCGCAAGAAGACGGTCGATGGCGCTTCCCTTGTGATCCCCATGTCGACCGGTGATGAACTGATCCTTGCCAAAGCCGTAATCCCGCAGGAACTTTGGCGCCACCGGCAGGCCGGCGCGGGCAAAGACCGCATTCAGAATCCGTGGAAATTCCACGGCGATGAACTGACGAAATAGACCGGGTTGCGATCCCGTTGCGACAGCGTCCGGATCAGCGCGACGGCATCCACGAACACCTCGCGGCTTTCGACGCTGCCGGTAAAGGAGGTCCAGAGGTTACGGACCGTTGACCATGCGCCGGTGTGGATCATCGTGTCGTCGATGTCCGAGATCACGGCGAAATCGGCATCCGGCCGCGCAACCAGCACCGGGCAGATCGCCGCGTGACCGGGGATCGACACTTCCACATCAACCCAACCCGCCTGATCCCTGCGCGGCAGCAGGAGCGTGAAATACCCCTCTGCATCCGTCACGGCGGAACAGGCACCGCTCGTCACGGTCACGTCCGCCACCTCGTGCGTGGCGAACAGGCGCATCATCTGGCGCGCGTTGGCCAGCTTGCTTTGACCGTCGATCTTCTCGACCTCGCGCGCGGCCAGCACCCGGCCGCGCGCGATCAGGTGATCGGGTGTGGCGTAACCGTGGTAAGGTTCGATGGTCAGCTTTTCGAGGTTGCCCTGAAAGAAGACGCGTTCCGCCGCGACCTCGACGATCGCGGCCGCGCGCAGAAGGCTTCGACCCAGCCGCATCAGGTACCGGGGCTGACGCGCAGCACCTGACCGGGGTCAGCGTCGATCAGGACCAGCAGATCGCCATCCTCCAGCACCTCGACATCGCGGATACGGCCGACGTCCTGCAACAGCCGCTCTTCTCCGGTGACGCGGTCGCCCTCCAACCGTAGACGGGTCAGCGATCCGGGGTTGAGACCGGCGATCAGCAGATCGCCCTGCCAATCGGCGTAATCGCCATCATAAAAGGCCATGCCGCCCGGTGCGATCACCGGATCCCAGTAATAGACCGGCTGCTCCATCCCCTCCATTGCGGACTCGCCAGAGCCGACCGGGCTGCCGTTGTAGTTCACGCCGTAGGAGATCACAGGCCAGCCATAGTTCCGGCCCGCCTGCGGGTGGTTCAGCTCGTCACCCCCGGCAGGCCCATGTTCCATTGTCCACAGCGTGCCGTCCGGCCCCAGCGTGGCCCCCTGCACGTTGCGATGACCATAGGACCAGATGCTGTCGACACCTTCCTTGCCGACAAAGGGGTTATCCTGCGGCACGCCGCCATCCGCGTTCAGGCGAATGGTCTTGCCGTACGTCGTTGTGACGTCCTGCGCCAACTGGCGGTTCCGTTCGGTAAAGTGCTCTCCGGTCGTGATGAAGACCTTGCCGTCCGGGGTCGGCACGACACGGCTGCCATAGTGGGCATAGGTGTCGGCGGGGGGATCCTGCACGAAGATGTCGCGCACCTGCGTCAGCCTATCGCCCTGCAACACGGCGCGCGCGGCGGCGGTCACGGTGCCGCCATCGACCCCCTTGGCGTAGGTCAGATAGAGGACGCCGGTGTCCGAGAAGTCGGGGGCGATTGCCACGTCAAGCAAGCCGCCCTGCTGCTGCGCACCCACCTGCGGCACGCCGCTCATCGGGTCGGATAAAGTCCCGTCGCTGGCGATGCGCCGCAGGCTGCCGGACCGTTCCGTCACCAGAAACGATCCGTCCGGCAGTGCGGCAATGCCCCAGGGGTTCGCCAGCCCGTCTGCAAACGTGGTGACGGTTACAAATGTGTCCGGCAAAGCCGGTGCACGGGTCTGGTTTTCAAAGGCGGGCGTGAATTCGGCGTTGCGTTCGCCTTGATCGACCTGCGCGCAGGACAGTGTCGGGATCAGGGCGAGGAAAGCAGCGGTGCGCATGGGTCATCCTTTTCAAGGCGCGCCAAAGCCCAGACTGCGGCGTCGGCCACGGTGGGGTCGGCGTCTGTCATCAGGGGTTTCAACACCCCCGCCAGCGCAGGGTTCCCGCTGTTGCCGATCGCATAACACACGTTGCGGATGAACTGGTCCCGCCCGATCCGCTTGATCGGACTGCCGGAAAAGCGCGCGCGGAAGGCGGCATCGTCGAGCGCCGCCAACTCCGCCAGCGGCGGCGCGCGCAGATCGTCCCGCGCCGCCAGCCGTGCGTCCCGCCCCGCCACCGCGAATTTGTTCCAGGGACAGACCGCAAGACAATCGTCGCAGCCATAGATGCGATTGCCCATCAGGGGACGCAACGCCGGGTCCACCGGACCACGATGTTCAATGGTCAGGTAAGAGATGCAGCGCCGCGCATCCAATTGATAAGGCGCCGGAAAAGCCTGTGTCGGACAAATGTCGAGGCAGGCCGTGCAGGATCCGCAGTGGCTGACCTCTGCCGCGTCCGGTTCCAATGCGACGGTGGTAAAGATCGCGCCCAGAAAGATCCAGTTCCCCAGATCGCGCCCCAACAGGTTGGTGTGCTTGCCCTGCCAGCCCAGCCCCGCCGCCTGTGCCAGCGGCTTTTCCATCACGGGCGCCGTGTCGACAAAGACCTTGATCTCGGCCCCCGGCACCCGGTCGATCAGCCAGCGGCCGACGACCTTCAGCCGCTTCTTGACCACATCGTGATAATCGCGCCCCTGCGCATAGACGGAAATCGCCGCCCGATCCCGCTCGGCCAAGACCGCAAGCGGATCGACATCCGGCGCGTAATTCTCTGCCAGCATGATGACCGACCGCGCTTGCGGCCAGAGCGCTGTCGGATCGCCGCGCCAGGCCATCCGCTCTGCCATCCACCCCATTTGCCCGTGACGCCCGGCATCCACAAAGGCCGCCAGCCGAGCCGCAGTCTCCGGCACCGCGTCGGGGCGACAGATTCCGACCTTGGCAAAACCGGACTCGATGGCAAAGGCGGACAGGTCCTCCTTCAGTCCCATCGGTCTTCCGGTTTCAAACACTTCGGGGTCCGGGGCAGCGCCCCGAAAAGGGGTGGGCGGGCGGGCCCGCCCCACCCCCGATCAGAAATCAAGGTTGGCATAATGCGACGGCGGCAGGAATCCCGGCACCTGATCGGCCAGCAAAGACCGGAACGCCGGACGCGACTTGATCTTCGCATACCAGTCCTTGACGATCTCCGACCGGTTCCAGTCCACGTCAGAGATATAGTCGAGGCAGGACAACTGAGCCGCCGCCGCGAAATCCGCCAGCGTCATCTCGTTCCCGGCCAGCCAGCGGCGATGCTCCAGTATCTTCGTCATGTAGTCGAGGTGAAACCGCATGGCGCGGCTGCCCGCCTTGACGTTGGTGCTGTCGGGATAGCCCGTGCCCTTGACCTTGCGAAACACCCGCTCGCCCAGCAGCTTTTCGGTGCAGTCGCGATAGAACTTGTCGTCGAACCAGCCGACCAGACGCCGCACCTCGTAGCGCGCATCGGCGTCCCGCGGCATCAGCGGCGGATTGGGGTGCGTGTCTTCCAGATATTCGCAGATCGCGGCGCTCTCGCTCAGCATGCGGTTGCCAAGCCGCAGCACAGGCACCTTGCCCGCCGGGTTGCGGTGCAGGAAATCGCTGTCCTGCTCCCAATAGCGCTCTTCGACCAGTTCCACCTCGATGCGCTTTTCCGCAAGGCTCAGCCTGACCTTGCGCGAAAATGGGGACAGCGGAAAATGATAGAGGCGGTTCATGACACTCTCGCAATTCAGGATTGCGTCCTCAATGCCGCACCTTGGGCCTGCATTCAACTCTGGAAACAGGACGCACGCCCGTCAACGGCGATCGTGGCAGCCCCGTCCATGATGCCCGCCGCCCGCCGGCGCTGCCACGCGGTCGGATTGGCAGCGTCGCGCCCCTTGGGATCCGGCAGCACCATCGCAAGCCGAGCGGCTTGCACGCCGCTCAGGCTCCGGGCATCGACGCCGAAATAATGCTGCGCCGCCGCCTGCACGCCAAAGACGCCGGTATCGAATTCAGCGACATTCATGTAAAGTTCCAGGATACGCCGCTTGCTCCACAAGAATTCGGTCAGCGGCGTCCAGACTGCTTCCAGTGCCTTGCGGACCCAGTTTCGCCCCTGCCAGAGGTAGACATTCTTGACCACCTGCTGAGAGATGGTCGATGCCCCGCGATCGCCGCCCGCTGCCAGCGCCGCCCGGATCGCGCCGATATCAAGCCCCCAATGCAGGCAGAAATTCGCATCCTCGGCCGCGACGACGGATCGCGCCATGACCGGTGCGATATCGTCCATCGCCACCCAGTCCTGCGTGACGCCCCCCAGCCTGTGGCCCTCGGTCAGCATGTAGGGCGTCGTCGGCGGGTTCACGAGTTTGTAAAGCAGTGTCACCAGCACCACGAGCCCGATCACGCCCAGCACCGCCTGCCGCAGCCTGCGCCGGATCAACCGGCCGGTCAGGCGCGGCGCGGGTGTGTCGGACTTTGCGGATTTGCGGGTTTTCGCCATGGCCCCATAAGTCACGCCACACGACCCATGGTCAAGATTGCCGGAACGAAAACACCCCGCAGCGACGGGCGCTGCGGGGTGTCACATGGTCATCGTGCCACTATCATTCCGCCGGGATGGCCTGATCCTCGATGCTCAGCGGCGCCTTGAGGTGGATCAGCATCTCCTTCGGGCAGACCTGGATGAAATTCTGCCGCTCGGTTTCCCAATGCTGCAGGATGTCCTGCGCCTTGCGACTTGCGGTTTCCGTGGCATGACGCTCGATCAGCGTCATCAACTGGTTTTCCCAATGCGGCACCGTGACCGGACAGGTCACCAGCGTTTCCATGTTGATCAACTCTGCCGCAGTGCCATCCGGATCATAAAGGTACGCCATGCCCCCGGTCATGCCCGCGCCAAAGTTCGCACCGATGCTGCCAAGGATGACCGCCACACCGCCGGTCATGTATTCGCAGCCGTTGGTGCCGCAGCCTTCGATCACCACATGCGCGCCAGAGTTGCGCACGCCAAAGCGTTCGCCAGCGCGACCCGAGGCAAAGAGGAACCCCTTTGTCGCACCGTAAAGCACCGTGTTGCCGATGATCGTGTTTTCAGAGGCCACCAGCGGGCTTTGCATCTGCGGACGCACGACGATCGTCCCGCCCGACAGACCCTTGCCGACATAGTCGTTGGCATCGCCAGAGACTTCCAGTTTCAGCCCGTGGACGAGGAACGCGCCCAGCGACTGACCGGCCGACCCGCGCAGCTTGACCGTCAGATGGTCGTCCTGCAGGTCGTTGTTCATCCCGAACCGGCTGACAATGTGGCTCGACGTTCGCGTGCCGATGGTGCGCAGCGTGTTCTGCACCGCGTATTCCAGCTGCATCTTCTCGCCGTCCTTCAGGAAGCGTTCGGCGTCCTTCACGATTTCGACGTCCAGCGTGTCCAGCACGACATTGCGCGGCTGCGCGCGGTCGTACTTGATCTTGGACGCGCCATCGACGGTGATCAGCAGCGGGTTCAGGTCCAGATCGTCGAGGTGGGCAGAGCCGCGCGAGACCTGCGTCAGCAGATCGGCCCGACCAATGACCTCCTGGATCGACCGCGCGCCGATGGACGCGAGGATTTCCCGCACTTCGGTCGCGTAGAAGGTAATCAGGTTCACGACCTTGTCTGCGTTGCCCACGAACTTTTCGCGCAACGCCGGGTCCTGCGTGCAGACGCCCACCGGGCAGGTGTTCGACTGGCACTGACGGACCATGATGCAGCCCATGGCGATCAGGGCGGCGGTGCCGATGCCGTATTCCTCGGCCCCCATCATCGCGGCCATGACGATGTCACGACCCGTGCGCAGACCACCGTCGGTCCGCAGGATCACGCGTTCGCGCAGCTTGTTCATCGCCAGAACCTGATGCGCCTCGGTCAGACCCATTTCCCACGGCAGACCCGCGTATTTGATGGACGTAGCAGGCGAGGCCCCGGTGCCGCCGTTGTGGCCCGAGATCAGGATGACGTCGGCCTTGGCCTTGGCCACACCCGCGGCAATCGTGCCGACGCCGCTGGAGGCCACGAGCTTCACCGTGACCTTGGCGCGCGGGTTGATCTGCTTGAGGTCGTAGATCAGCTGCGCGAGGTCTTCGATCGAGTAGATGTCGTGGTGCGGCGGCGGAGAGATCAGCGTGACCCCCTTGGTCGAATGCCGCAGCCGGGCGATCAGGTCGGTGACCTTCATGCCGGGCAACTGGCCACCCTCGCCGGGCTTGGCACCTTGGGCGACCTTGATCTCAAGCTCTTCACAGGCGTTCAGATATTCCGCCGTGACGCCGAAACGCCCCGATGCAACCTGCTTGATCTTGGCGGACGGGTTGTCGCCGTTCGCCTCTGGCAGGAAGTGCGCGGGGTCTTCGCCGCCCTCACCGCTGTCAGACTTTGCGCCGATCCGGTTCATGGCGACGTTCAGCGTCTTGTGCGCCTCGGGCGACAGGGCGCCCAGAGACATGCCCGGCGTCACGAACCGCTTGCGGATCGAAGTGATGCTCTCGACTTCCTCGATGGGAATGGCCTTTCCCATCGGCTTGATCGCCAGCAGGTCGCGCAGGTGGATCGGCGGGTTCGACTGCATCGCCTTGGAGAATTGCTGCCACATCGCATAGGAAGACTTGGCGCAGGCCGCCTGCAGCATGTGCATCGTCTGCGCTTCCCAGGCGTGCTTTTCACCCGAACGCCGCGCCTTGTAGAAGCCGCCGATGGGCAGGACCTGATCGGTCTGACGCCAGCCGTGGGCGTGCACCTCTTCCAGCTTGGCCTGAATACCGCTGATGCCGATGCCGGAAATCCGCGACTGCATGCCAGGGAAGTATTCGGCGACCATGGCGCGGGACAGGCCGACCGCCTCGAAGTTCAGACCACCGCGATAGGACGACAGGACCGAAATGCCCATCTTGGACATGATCTTGAGCAGACCGGCGTCGATGGCGGCGCGGTAACGGCCCACGGCTTCGGTCAGGGTTCCGTCCACAAGGCCACGGTTCAGACGGTCCGCGATGCTGTCCTGTGCCAGATAGGCGTTCACCGTGGTCGCACCGCAGCCGATCAGGACCGCGAAGTAATGCGGATCCATACATTCGGCAGAGCGCACGTTGACGGAACAGAAGGTCCGCAAACCGTTCCGGGTCAGACCCGAATGGACAGCGCTGGTGGCCAGGATCATCGGCATCGCGACACGGGATTCGGACTGGTGCTGATCGGTCAGCACCAGATGCCCGGCGCCGGACCGGACGGCGTCCTCTGCCTCTGACCGGATGCGTTCAAGGGCATGGGCCAGTGCATGATCGCCGGGGGCAAAGGTACAGTCGATGATCGCGACGCTTTCACCGAAATGCTTCACCATCTCGTCGAACTCGGCGTTCGCGACAAAGGGGCTTTCCAGAACGAGGATCTCGGTCTGGCTGCTGTCTTCGTCCAGCACGTTCTTGAGGTTGCCGAACCGCGTCTTGAGGCTCATCACCCGGCTTTCGCGCAGGCTGTCGATCGGCGGGTTCGTGACCTGGCTGAAGTTCTGGCGGAAGAAGTGCGACAGCGGGCGGAAGGTCGTGGACAGCACCGCAGAGGGCGTATCGTCGCCCATCGAGGCGATCATTTCCTTACCGTCCTCGGCCATCGGGGCCAGCACCTGCTCCAGCTCTTCGATGCTATAGCCGGCAGCGCGCTGGCGGCGACGCAGGACTTCGCCTTCGAACAGCGCCTGTTCCGGCACGTTCTTCAGCAAGTCGGACAGTTCGACGACCTTTTCGACCCAGTCGCCGAAGGGCTGGCCGACTGCCAGTTTGTTCTTCAGTTCGGTGTCGTGGTAAAGCCGCCCTTCGGTCATGTCGACGGCGATCATCTGCCCCGGACCCAGCGCACCCTTTTCGACGACGGTGGATTCGTCCACCGGGACCATCCCGGCTTCTGACCCGGCGACCAGCAGGCCGTCACCGGTCACGACATAGCGCAGCGGGCGCAGGCCGTTACGGTCAAGCCCGCCGCAGACCCAGCGGCCGTCGGTCATGGCAAGGGCGGCGGGGCCGTCCCAGGGTTCCATGACGGCGTTGCAGTATCCGTACATGTCCTGCCAGCTTTGCGGCATTTCGGCCTGCTGCTTGGACCACGCTTCCGGCACCATCATCGTCTTGGCCATCGGCGCGGTGCGGCCGGCACGCACCAGCACCTCGAACACGGAATCGAGTGCGGCAGAGTCGGAGGCCCCCGACGGGATGATCGGCTTGATGTCTCCCGCCGCTTCTCCGAACGCCGAGGAGGCCATGCGAATCTCGTGGCTGCGCATCCAGTTGATGTTGCCCTTCAGCGTGTTGATCTCGCCATTGTGGGCCAGCATGCGGAAGGGCTGGGCCAGCGACCACTGGGGGAAGGTGTTGGTGGAATAGCGCTGGTGGTAGATCGCAAAAGCGGACTCGAACCGCTGGTCCATCAGGTCGGGGTAGAAGACGGCGACCTGTTCGGCCAGCATCATGCCCTTGTAGATGATCGACCGGGTGGACATCGAACAGATGTAGAAGCCCGCGACGCCCGCGGCCGTCACGGCCTTCTCGATCCGGCGGCGGATGATGTAGAGTTCGCGCTCGAACTGCTCCTCGTCCATCTCACCTTCGCAGCGGATCAGGATCTGCTCGATCTCGGGCCGGGTCGCGTTGGCCTTTTCACCCAGCACGTCGATATTCACGGGCACATGGCGCCAGCCATAGATCCAGTGCCCCATGCGCAGCACTTCGGATTCCACGATCGTGCGGCAGCGTTCCTGTGCGGCAAAATCCGTGCGCGGCAGAAAGATCTGGCCGACGGCGATGCGTTCGCCTTCGGCGTGTTCGTGACCCGTCCGGCGGATCTGGTCGTGAAAGAACGCCTGCGGGATCTGGACGTGGATGCCGGCACCGTCGCCCGTCTTGCCGTCGGCATCGACAGCACCGCGGTGCCAGATCGCCTTCAGCGCATTGATGCCCTTTTCGACGACGTCGCGCGACGCCTCGCCCTTGATCGACACGACAAGGCCGACCCCGCAGGAGGAATGTTCATCCTCGTCCCGGTACAGGCTGTTTTCGGCCATCCACTTGCGCTTGGCTTCTTCGGCGGCGACCCAGGTTTCATCATAGGTTGTCATCGGAAATCTCCTTGGGTGTCACGGACGGTGCGGACGACAGGATCGCGCCGCAGTCAAATTTCGGGTTGGCGGACAGAAAGCCGGGCTCGCCCGGATAGATGAACTGCACCGGGCGGTCGTCCTTGTCGAACGGCCCTTCCGGCACGGTCACGGTGCCTGTGCCGCCGATGAACATGCGGTCCTTGGCGTTGACGAACTCGTTGCCCTTTGACGACCAGAGCGTGCTGCCGTCGGCACCGAACGCGGTGATATTGTATTCCGTCTGCTGCAGCGCCACGTCGTCGATGGTCACGATCTGCCCGGTCAGGCGGTCCTCGCCGACATAGCGGGTCGTGCCGATCTCGTCCGACAGGGTCTGGAAATCATAGCTGTCGGATCCGGTTTTCAGCAGCGCGCCGAGGGACGCGGGATCCTTGGGATTGTCCTCCAGCCGCTCGCGGTGGTTGGTGAAGGGATAGAAGCTGGACAGCCATTGGGCATCTTCATCGGTGCTGCCCAGATAGGTCAGCCCGTCTTCGGACAGGCTGACCCGGCGCTTCACGCCCTCGGGGTCAGCGGCACAGGTGAAGTGATGTTCGACCGAACAGCTGTGGCTTTGGATCGTCAGAAAGGCGGTGCAGCCCTGCGGCAACGCAAAGCTGTCGGCCGCTGCCGCCTGCGATCCGATCAGCGACAGGACGACCAGCGCCCCGCGCATCATTCCGCCGCCACCGCATCGGACTGGGACAGATAATCGAGGATCGCCGTCGCGCAATCGCGCCCGTCCTTGATCGCCCAGACCACGAGGCTGGCCCCGCGCACGATGTCGCCGGCCGCAAAGACGCCGTCCAGCGTGGTCTTGCCCGTGGTGAAGTCGGCCTTGACCGTGCCCCAACGCGTGACCTCCAGCCCCTCGACACCCCAAAGCGTCGGCAAATCCTCTGGCTCGAACCCCAGCGCCTTGACGACAAGGTCAGCCTCTTCGACGTAATGGGCGCCGTCGATCAGCTCTGGGCTGCGGCGACCGGTGGCATCGGGCTGGCCCAGACGCATCTTGTCGACGACGACGCCGCGCAGCGGGCCGGTGATGGCGCGGGTGTCGTTCAGGTTGGCCGCGTCATCCACGAACATCTTCGGCGCGGACAGCCAGACGAATTCGACACCCTCTTCCTCGGCATTCTGCACCTCGCGCTGCGATCCCGGCATGTTGGCGCGGTCGCGGCGATAAAGGCATTTCACGGACGTCGCGCCCTGACGGATCGCGGTGCGCACACAGTCCATCGCCGTATCGCCGCCGCCAATCACGACGACCTTCTTGCCCGCGGCATTCAGCTCGCCAGAGGTGAACTCGGCCACATCGTCACCAAAGCTGACGCGGTTGCTGGCGGTCAGATAGTCGATGGCGTTGACGATGCCGTCAGCGTCAGACCCATGGTTGTCCAGATCGCGCGTCTTGTAGACGCCTGTGGCGATCAGGACCGCATCGTGCTTGCCGCGGATCGCGTCGAATGACAGATCCTCGCCCACATTGCAGTTCATCACGAACTCGACGCCGCCGTCTTCCAGCTGCGCCATGCGCTGCATGACGATGTCCTTTTCCAGCTTGAAGCCGGGGATGCCGTAGGTCAGCAGACCGCCGCCGCGGTCGTAGCGATCATAGACCGTAACCTGCACGCCCTGACGGCGCAACATGTCGGCCGCCGCAAGACCACCCGGACCGGCACCGATGATGCCGACGCTTTCTGTGCGCTCCGCATAGGGGCGGATCGGCTTGACCCAGCCCTCCTCGAACGCGGTATCGGTGATGTATTTCTCGACCGACCCGATGGTCACGGTGCCGTGGCCGGATTGTTCGATGACGCAGTTGCCTTCGCACAGACGGTCCTGCGGGCAGATGCGGCCGCAGATCTCTGGGAAAGTATTCGTGGCCTGGCTGATCTCGTAGGCTTCCTGAAGCCGCCCTTCCGCCGTCAGGCGGAGCCAGTCGGGAATGTTGTTCTGGAGGGGGCAATGGCTCTGGCAATAGGGCACGCCGCATTGGCTGCAGCGGCTCGCCTGTTCTTCGGCCTTGGCGGTCGCATATTCGGCGTAGATTTCATGAAAATCCTCGCGCCGCAGGTTCGGCGGCCGCTTTTCCGGCATGTCCCGGCTGACGGTCGTGAACTTCAGCATTTTCTGGCCGGCCATTGTCTTCTCCATCCTCGCGTTGCCGACGTTTTACGGCGGGTCAAAGAGAATGAAAAGGCAGCAATACTGACCTATATACCGGAAAATCGCAGTCCACCTGACTTACCAGGGCGAAATCTAGCCCAAATAGGTCAGCACGAGTTACCTATTTGGTCAGAGACCCATGGAAAGTGCGACGAATGCGACAGAGCCGACGATGATTCGCCACCAGCCGAACGGCGCGTAGCCATGGCGGCTGACGAACCCCAGCAGCCAGCGCACGACCAGCACGGCGCTGATGAACGCGCAGATCAGGCCGATCGCGATCTCGTTCACGGCGCTGGCGTCAAGGACATCACGGTTCTTGTAGATGTCATAGGCAAAAGCACCCGCCATCGTCGGCAGTGACAGGAAAAAGCTGAATTCCGCGGCAGCGCGCTTGCTGGCGCCCATCATCAAGGCACCGACGATGGTCGCACCGGAGCGTGAGACGCCGGGGATCATCGCCAGACACTGAATGAATCCGATGACCAGCGACATGCCCATCGGGAAGGCAGTGGCGTCGTCGTGACGTTCCGGTGGGGCGATCCGTTCGACGAACAGCAGCACGATGCCACCCAGCACCAGCATGACGGCGATCAGGCGGGGCGTCTCGAACAGGACGTTCTTGATGAAATCATGGGCCAGCACGCCGATCACGACGGCTGGCAGAAAGGCGATCAGCACGGACAGGATGAACCGCCGCGCGGCGGGATCGCGGGGCGCGTCACGAAAGACCTGCCACAGCTTGCCAAAATAGACGGTCAGCAGCGCCAGAACGGCGCCCAGTTGGATCACGACCTCGAAGGTCTTGCCGGCGCTTTCGAACCCCAGAAAATGACCGGCCAGCAAAAGGTGACCCGTCGACGAGACGGGAATGAATTCCGTCAGCCCCTCGATCAATCCCAAAAGTGCGGAGATGAGGGTGGTGTGGGTATCCATGACGTTATGACTTCTTCAGATTCTTGGCGCTGTTCTTGATCGCCGTGTATTGTCCCGATGGTCGGAACCGCCACAGGTAATCCGGCAGGACAGAGTCGATCGACGTCGGCGTCACGCCCAGATCGCGCAGTCCGCGCGCGCCATCCGACACGACATTGTCGACGCCCAGGTTACGCACCTGATCGGTGGTCAGCGGCGGCGTCACGAGGCCGAGCGTCACGGTCTTGAGCAGGCCAAAGCCGCCAGCCATGAGACGCGCGATGGGAAAGGGGATGTTCGCCACGATGCGTTTGCGCTGCACGACGGCCAGCATTCTGTGCATCAGGTCACGGAAGGTCGCCACATCGGGACCGCCCAGTTCATAGACACCCTGTGCCGTGTGATCGTCCAATGCAGCCACAGCCGCCGCGGCGACGTCATCGACATAGACGGGCTGGAACAGCGTGTCGGCGCCGACAACCGGCAGCACCGGCCCCATGCGCGACATACCGGCAAAGCGGTTGAAGAATTCGTCTTCCGGCCCGAAAACGACCGAGGGGCGCAGGATCACGGCACCCGGCATCTGTTCGATCACGGCAGCCTCGCCGGCGGCCTTCGTGCGGGCATAGGCGCTGGCGGACTCGCTGTCGGCGCCGATGGCTGAAATCTGGATCATGCGCGTCACGGCCTCTTCACGCGCGATGCGGGCGATGCGCCCGGGTGCTTCGGCCTGAACGGCCTTGAAGGTATTCTTGCCGGACTCGGCCAACACGCCCACGCAGTTGATCACGGCATCGACGCCGCGGGTCACGCTGCGGACGCTGTCGTCATTGCGGATGTTGCAGAACACGGGTTCGACCTGACCCACGGCGCCATAGGTCCGGACAAAACCCGCCTCTTCCGGCGAGCGGCAGGCGACGCGGATGCGCCAGCCGTCCTGCGCCAGACGTCGCGTGATATACCGCCCGACAAAACCGGAACCGCCGAAGATGGTGACAAGCTTGGACATGAGAGGCCTCTTTCGCTGCTGATCGGGGTTTAGACCTCACCCCTGTGCCAGACAAGCCGAAACACCCTTTCGCATTGCGCGACGAAATATCGATGTTGCGTGAAATTCGCGTTGACACTCCTCTTGGCCACCTCTAAATCGCCCTTCACGACACCTGCCCAGGTGGCGGAATGGTAGACGCGCTAGCTTCAGGTGCTAGTGTTCGCAAGGACGTGGAGGTTCGAGTCCTCTCCTGGGCACCAAAGCAAAGCGAAAAAGCCCAGCAATGCTGGGTTTTTTGCTTTTTTACTGAGCTTTCGTCTCGAAACTGCTCCACAAGTCACCCGACGCTTGTCGCCGCGCCCCAGTCGCAAGCTACCGAAGAGTTCAGCTCATCGATTTCCGCGCTGAAGCCATCGGACCGATCTCAGCTTCAACCCTGATTTGGGGGATGGAGCAGATGAACGAGACATTGGGAAGGCTGGAAGCCGCAAGAAGAGTGATGGTGCGCATCGTGCAAGCAAGGGAGGACAGGGCGAAGTTCGTGCCGATCGTCCTCGAAATCGAGAGACAGATTGCGGCCCAAACAGACCTCAGTGAGCTGCTGCCGGTTTTGTGGACACGAAGATAAGATCGTGACCATTGAACTGGAGAGTGGATATGACGAGACGGAAGTTTAGCCGCGAGTTCAAGATCGAGGCGGTAAGGCTGGTGACCGAGCGAGGCGTTGCGGTCGCTCAGGCGTGCCGGGACCTGGATCTTGCGGAGAGCGTGGCTCGCGTCGCTGGATGCGGGAATTGATGGGAGCGCCTGTTGCGGCGTTTCCCGGCAATGGCTTGCAACGCGCAGAATTGGCCGAGATTGCGACCCTGAAGAGAGAGGTCGCCAAGCTCAAGGCGGAGCGTGACATCCTAAAAAAAGGCGGCAGCTTACTTCGCGCGGGAAGCGACATGACGTTCGCTTACGTGGCAAAGCATCGGCACATTTGGCCGGTCAGCTGGATGTGCGCGGTGCTGGGCGTCTCCCGATCCGGCTTTCATGCCTGGCTCAGAAGGCCGATAAGCGAACGCGCGGCTCAGGATGCAAAGCTCGTCCAGTCGATCGACAAGAGCTTCAAGGCCAGCGATCGCACCTATGGCGCCCGCCGGGTCTGGCGTGACGTTCTGGAAGAAGGTCTCGCATGTGGACTGCACCGGATCGAACGCTTGATGCGGCTAAATGCAATGAGAGCGCGGCCCAAACGCCGCGGGAACCCGAAGGATGACGGCGAGCGGTCGGTCATCGCCGACAACATCCTTGACCGCGACTTCACAGCAGACCGGCCGAACCAGAAGTGGCTTGCCGACTTCACCTACATCTGGACCGCAGAGGGCTGGCTCTACGTGGCGGTCGTGCTGGACCTGTTCTCCAGGGTTCGCCATTGTGCTTGAACCAATGGCGCATCAATGGCTCACCGTCGGCTGGTCCATGAAGGCGGAACGGGATGCTTCACTGGTCATGGATGCGCTGATCCCTCTCATGGTTTGCCAGTCATTCCACCGGAATGACCTGCAAACCACTGCCGGGCAGCGGATGGCCGTCTGGCGGCGCGGAAAGGCTGACGCGCTGCTCCATCACTCAGACCAAGGATCGCAATATACCAGTGAGCAGTTTCAGCGCCTGCTGCTGGACAACGGCATCATTTGCCGGGTGAGCCGTGCAGGCAATGTGTGGGACAACTCAGCAATGGAGAGCTTCTTCTCGTCGCTGAAGATCGAACGGACAGCCCGCAAGGTCTACCGCACCCGTGACGCGGCACGCGCCGACGTGTTCGACTACATCGAGCGCTTTTACAATCCGAGGCGACGGCATTCGAAGCTGGGCTATCTCAGCCCTATGGCGTTCGAGGACCGAGCTATGCAAACCTAACCCGGTGTCCACGAAACCGGCAGCAGCTCATCGAGGCGAATATCCTCCGCCGGTAGGTCATAAATCTCCGATGCCCTGCACCCACACACAGCTGCGACGATTGCAATATCGGAGGCCTCTTGATTGAAGGGTTCCAAGATCCTTCCGCCGACCAATTGGTTTCTGATCCAGTTTTCCGGCAGCGGCAGCTTCGAGCGCTCGCTGTCGGCAGAATCATATGCATTCTTCGACACGCTCATCCCCCTGAAGGGGTTGACTCGCTTGCTCACGGGTATGCGGATGTCCTCAAAGTGGGCGTCGATCATCTGTCTGACATAGCGGATTTGCTTGTTCGCGTAGTTAGGCGTGACGTCTTCACGGGCCCGCTTTTTCCAGAACTCCCAGTAGTCTGTGGCATCCTGCTCTGAGATCGTCATGATCGTCCGCTCTCCGATCTCCGCGGCGAAATCCGTTGCCGCCCGCAGAAAGTTCCCGCACCACTCCCGGCGTTGGCGCGGGTTCTTAGCTCGGATCTCTGCTGCCTTCAGTTCTGACATTCGCTCTGCCATCTCTGCCAGAGTGTGGTCCGGGCGATCGACCGCTCCAAGGATTGCGTGCACGGCGGGGGATGCAGGATCGACGTTGGCAATCTTTTTCGATTCGGCGAAGCAATTCGTCGATCTCGCCAGTGAGTAAGTCAGTCATCGGGCTAAATGACATGCCCCATGATCGCAGCAGCTCCGTCGACGTATCGAAGACGGCGCGGACGTCGGCCTTCTGAGCCGCACGCGCGGCATCCCATTCGACCCGAAGGGCGAGACGAGCATTGGCGCACTTTGCCTGGGCCTCATGAAGATCACTCGTATTGAGCGACCGAAAGACCTCGTTGCGCGGCTCGACGTCAGCATATGCGGCCGGGACGCGGATTCGGATGTAGTAGACGTTGCCTCGCAGCTTGAGACCTGGGGTATTGTTCTTCTTTGGCATCTGGACTGCCCCACATGGTGCTCCACAACGGAGCGTTTCTCAGGAACCCCGCCCTGAAGAGGGAGGGGCGGTTTGTTCCGAGAAATTGGGAGCTTATGAGCCCGGACGGAAAAACCTTGCTGTCCGGATGCTTGCGTCTACTGGGCACCAAAAATGACACGACAAAAAGTCCCTGAAAACTTCGGTTTTCGGGGCTTTTTGTTTTCATGCGTCCTGCTTTGTGGAAACGGCGCGGGCGTGACAACTGACAAATATTCCAATAGGCGCAGCCAGAGATATGCGAGAAGGTTACAGCGTTGCATTGCGGCTTATCCGACCGTTCGCAATCCGCCTAAAATTTACCGTTTGATAAAAAATGAACCTGTGGCAGGCTGCTGGTGATGAATGCACCGGAGTTCGCCCATGACATCGCCCACCGCCCCCGGAATTGCCGCAGGCCGCCTGACCGCTGACCAGATTGCCGCCGGTTTCACAGACCTGCACAGCCCCCTTGACGACCACGAGGTTCTGGTCGCCGCTGATCGCTGCTATTTCTGCTACGATGCGCCCTGTGTGACGGCCTGCCCGACGTCGATCGATATTCCACTGTTCATCCGGCAGATCACGACCGGCACATCCGAGGCCGCGGCGCGCACGATCTTTGAGAGCAACATCCTTGGCGGCATGTGCGCCCGTGTCTGCCCGACCGAGGATTTGTGCGAGGGCGCCTGCGTGCGCGAGGCGGCAGAGGGCAAGCCTGTGGAGATCGGTCGCCTGCAGCGCCACGCCACGGATACGCTGATGGCACGACAGGGGCATCCGTTCACCCGCGCGCCAGAGACGGGCAAGCGCGTCGCCGTCGTGGGCGCTGGTCCCGCCGGCTTGTCCTGTGCGCACCGTCTGGCGATGCTGGGGCACGCCGTGACTCTTTATGACGCGCGGCCGAAGCCCGGCGGCCTGAATGAATACGGTATTGCCGCCTATAAATCGACCGACGGTTTTGCCGCGCGAGAGGTCGAGTGGCTGTTGGGCATTGGCGGGATCGATCTTGAGACAGGCAAGGCACTTGGCAGCGATCTGAGCCTCGACGATCTGGCGACGGCTTTCGACGCGGTGTTTCTTGGCGTCGGTCTGGGGGGCGTCAATGCCCTGGGGATCGCGGGCGACGATCGTGACGGCGTGGCCAACGCGGTCAGCTTCATCGCGGACCTGCGGCAGAGCGCGGATCTGACCACCCTTCCCGTCGGGCGCAATGTTGTCGTCATCGGTGGCGGCATGACGGCCGTGGACGCGGCAGTGCAGTCGAAACTGCTGGGGGCCGAGAATGTCACCATCGCCTATCGGCGTGGACGCGATGCGATGGGGGCCAGCCGGTACGAACAAGATCTGGCGGCCAGCCACGGTGTGCGGCTGATGTTCAACGTGCAGCCGCACGGCGTCCATGACGGCGGGATCGATCTGGAATACACTGCTGGCGACGGCAGCGGCCTGAAGGGGACCGGAGAGACGGTGACCCTGCCCGCCGATCAGGTCTTTCGCGCCATCGGCCAGACCCTGACGACCGACGGCGGCCTGACCGTCGAGGGGCGCAAGATCAAGGTGACCGGTGCCGGACGCACGACGCGCGATGGCGTCTGGGCCGGTGGCGATTGTGCGCTGGGCGGCGATGACCTGACGGTGACAGCCGTCGCGGAAGGACGAGATGCCGCGATGGATATCCATGCGGTGCTGACCGGTGCCTGAACTGCCCGAAGCGGACGCCGCCCGGCGGCGCATCGCGGACACCTGCCTGCACCGCACGATCGCGGGCTTCACGCTGGGCGAGGTCACCCATGTCGATCTTCCGTCAGAGGCAGAGCGGGCGCGGCTGATCGGCACGCAGTTCAGCCAGACCCGGCGGCACGGCAAATACATCTTTGCCGGATCGAAGGATGGCCCGTGGATGCATATCCATCTTGGCATGTCGGGCTCCTTGCGCGTCTACGACGACGGCGACACGCCGCCGGACTACGCCCGGCTAACGGTGGTGTTCGAGGGCGACCGGCGGCTGACCTTTCGCGATCCGCGTAAGTTCGGGCACGTGAAGATTGTCGAGGACGTCGATGACTTCATCGCCGCAAAGGGCCTTGGCCCCGATGCCATGCAGATCGGCGACAATGCCTTTGCCCAAGTGATCGGGGGCACACGTGGGGCCGTGAAGTCCGCACTGCTGGATCAGGGCAAGCTGGCGGGCGTCGGCAACCTGTGGTCGGACGAGGCACTGTATCGCACCGGGATCATGCCCGACACAAAGGCGTCCGACCTCGGGTCGGATCGCATCGCCCATCTGCACCGTGCGGTGCAGGACATCATGGGTCACGTCATGGAAAAGAATGCCGATTACAGCCAGTTGCCGCGCGACTGGCTGATCCACAACCGCGAGGCGGGCGCCGGTTGCCCCCGCTGCGGTGGAACCATCACCAAGAAAACCGTGGGTGGGCGCACTGCGTATCACTGCCCCGATCATCAGACAGCCTGAAAGGACACGCCATGGCCGACCTGACCACCGACTTTCTGGGCATTCGCAGCCCGAATCCCTTCTGGCTCGCCTCTGCCCCGCCAACGGACAAGGAATACAACGTGCGCCGCGCCTTCGAGGCGGGATGGGGCGGCGTGGTGTGGAAGACGCTTGGGTCCGAAGGGCCGCCCGTCGTGAACGTCAACGGCCCGCGCTATGGTGCGATCTACGGCGCTGACCGGCGGATGCTGGGTCTGAACAATATCGAACTGATCACCGACCGCCCGTTGGAGGTGAACCTGGAGGAGATGGCGCGCGTCAAGGCCGACTACCCCGACCGCGCCCTGATCGCGTCGATCATGGTGCCCTGCGAGGAGCAGGCTTGGCGTGACATCCTGCCCCGTGTGCAGGAGACGAACGCCGACGGGATCGAGCTGAACTTCGGTTGCCCGCACGGCATGGCCGAGCGCGGCATGGGGTCTGCCGTGGGACAGGTGCCCGAATACATCGAAATGGTCGTGCGCTGGTGCAAGACATACTATGACCGCCCGGTCATCGTGAAGCTGACGCCGAACATCACCGACATCCGCAAGCCCGCGCAGGCGGCGCGAAATGGCGGGGCCGATGCGGTCAGCCTGATCAACACGATCAACTCCATCACCTCCGTCAATCTGGACGCGATGTCGCCGGAACCTATGATCGACGGCAAGGGCACGCACGGCGGCTATTGCGGCCCGGCGGTGAAGCCCATCGCGATGAACATGGTGGCCGAGATCGCCCGCGATCCGGCGACGCGCGGGATGCCGATTTCGGGCATCGGCGGTGTCACGACATGGCGCGACGCGGCAGAGTTCATGGCCTTGGGCTGTGGCAACGTGCAGGTCTGCACCGCCGTGATGACCTACGGGTTCAAGATCGTGGCCGAGATGAAATCGGGCCTGTCCCAGTGGATGGACGAAAAGGGTTACGCCTCGACCGCCGACTTCGTGGGCAAGGCGGTGCCGAACGTGACGGATTGGCAGTATCTGAACCTGAACTACGTCGCCAAGGCCAAGATCGATCAGGACAAGTGCATCTCTTGCGGGCGCTGCTATGCGGCTTGCGAGGATACGTCCCATCAGGCGATTGCCATGTCCGCTGACCGGACATTCACGGTGATCGACGCGGAATGCGTGGCCTGCAACCTTTGTGTCGATGTCTGCCCGGTGGCGGACTGCATTTCGATGGAGCAGGTGCCAGCAGGTCAGACGGACCCCCGCACCGGCAAGGTTGTCGCGGACGGCTATGCCAACTGGACGACGCACCCCAACAATCCCGGTGCCGTCGCCGCCGAATGACAGACCGCCGGCACCCCGAACCGGGGGGCCGGCGCCACCGCGTTAGTGACTTTCCTTGAAGGCGGCCTTGGCCTCGGGCGTCGCCTCGGTCTGATGCAGCGCCTGCCAGTCGGCAAAGGGCATGCCATAGAAGGCCTCGCGGCCTTCATCCTTCGACATCTCGATGCCACGCGCGTTTGCGGCCTCTTGATACCAGCGGGACAGGCAGTTGCGGCAGAAACCGGCCATGTTCATCAGGTCGATGTTCTGCACATCGGGACGGTCGGCCAGCAGGTGCTGCTGCAGGCGGCGAAAGGCGGCGGCCTCAAGTTCGATCCGGGTTTGGTCATCCATCGTGATACTCCTTCAAAGTCCGCTATCGGCCAGAACCCGTTGCAGGATCGGGGCCAGACGTGTGGCCCACGCGGCCTGACCGGCGGGGGTTGCGATCAGATCGTGGCGCACCTCGATCAGAAGATTGGGGCGGCCATGTTGCAGGGCGTGCCGGTCGATGCTGTCGCCCGGCAGGTGCCCGGTGTAGGGCTGATTGTCGCCCGTCGTCCAGCCCTGCGCACGGCAGGCGGCGATGAATGGCCCCGCCAGTCTGTCGTCGGCAGCATAAAGGATGCCAATCTCCCACGGGCGGGGCGGGCGGCCTTTCAGTTGCGGGGTGAAACTGTGGATGGCGCAGATCACAGGGTCCGCACGCTGGTCCGCCAGCGCGGCGATGGCGCGGTGATAGGGACGATGCAGCAGTTGCAGACGGCGAGTCAGGTCGGCGTCATCGGCGCGGGCGTTGGCCGGAATGACCGTCCCGTCATAAAGCTTCATCAGAAGGGTCGGATCCTGTTCGCCGCGGTTCGGGTCGATCACGAGGCGCGAAAACCGCGATGCGGCAACCGGCGCATCCAACGCGGCCCCCAGCCCCTGCGCCACACCCAAGGCGCCGATATCATAGGCGATATGGCGCTGCATCTCTGCCGCAGGCAAGCCGAGGTCGCCGCCGTTGACCCAGTCGGGCACGATGTTGGTGGCGTGATCGCAGGTGATCAGCCACCGGCCGGGGCGGTCTGCGCCGCTGATTTCATAGGCATTGTCGGTCATGGAACCCGTCATTCTTTCTTCTGGGCATTTAGGCTAGTTGTGACAGGAATGGAATTGGGCAATAAGGTCCGTGACAGCGTCGTTACCGCTAACACCCACCTATTCCGCAGCGAAAAGGGACAGAACTCCGATGAAACGCAATCGCCACGTCAAGATCGTCGCCACCCTCGGCCCGGCTTCGAATACATACGAGATGATCCGGAAGCTGCACGAGGCCGGCGCCGATGTGTTTCGCCTGAACATGTCCCACGGCAGCCACGAAGAGATTCGTGTGCGCCACGCGATGATCCGCCAGGTCGAGGAAGACCTGGGCAGCCCGATCTGCATTCTGGCTGACCTGCAGGGACCGAAGCTGCGCGTCGGTGTGTTCAAGAATGGCGAGGAAGATCTGGTTGTCGGTGCGTCCTTCCGCCTCGACCTGAAGGACGAAGAGGGTGATGCGACCCGCGTGAAGCTGCCGCACAAGGAAATCTTCGACGCGCTGGAGCCGGGCGCCCACCTGCTGGTGAACGACGGCAAGATCAAGCTGCGCGTCAAGGAGTGTGGCGCTGATTTCGCCGATTGCGAGGTTATCGTCGGCGGCGTGATTTCCAACCGCAAGGGCGTGAACGTGCCGGACGTGGTGCTGCCGCTGGCGGCCCTGTCGGACAAGGACCGCAAGGATCTGGAATTCGTGTGCGAGCTGGGTGTGGACTGGCTTGCGCTGTCGTTCGTCCAGCGCGCCGCTGACGTCACCGAGGCGCGCGAGCTGGCCAAGGGCCGGGCCGCCATCCTGTCCAAGATCGAGAAGCCGAACGCGGTAAAGGTCTTTGACGAAATCCTCGCGGTTAGCGACGGCATCATGGTGGCGCGCGGCGATCTGGGCGTCGAATTGCCGGTGCAGAACGTGCCGCCGATTCAAAAGCAACTGGTCCGCAAGTGCCGCGCCGCCGCAAAGCCGGTGATCGTGGCGACCCAGATGCTGGAATCGATGATCGAATCGCCGATGCCGACCCGTGCCGAAGTGTCGGACGTGGCGACCGCCATCTATGAAGGCGCCGATGCGATCATGCTGTCCGCCGAATCCGCCGCCGGGTCTTTCCCGATCGAGGCGGTGCAGACCATGGACAACGTGGCAAAAGAGGTCGAAGCCGACCCGACCTATACCGAGATCATCGAGAGCAGCCGCCGCGCCGCCCGCACCACGGTTGCCGACGGCATCGTCGCGGCCGCCCGCGAGATTGCCGAGACGGCGGACATCAAGGCCATCGTCTGCTTTTCGCAACGGGGCACGACGGCATTGCTGGTGGCACGCGAACGGCCCCGCGTGCCGATCCTGGCGCTGACAAACGAAATGCGGACCGCGCGCCGGTTGTGCCTGACCTGGGGCACGAACTGCGTGATGACGGGCGCGGTAGACCGGTTCAAGGATGCGGTGATCGCCGCGGTGCGCGCCGCAAAGGCAGAAGGCATGGCCACAGAAGACGACATGATCGTGGTGACCGCCGGCGTGCCCTTCAATACCCCCGGCTCAACCAACATTCTGCGTGTAGCGCCTTGCGCAGAAAGGTTGATTTACGCCTCTGATTCTGAATAAAGTTGCGACAGAGCATGCCACGAGGGTAAAAACATGGACACCGACCTGATCTTCATCGTCGGTGTCGTGATTTGTGTGCTGGCGATTCCCGCCATCCTGAGCGCCTTCATGGATGGGCGCGCGCCGCGCGCGCCCTCTCTGATCGTGCTGATCGGCGCGCTGATGATCGGCTACGCGGTGCGGGAACGGCCGATGTCCTACACCCTTGACGCTGTGCCGGACGTTTTCATGCGTGTCGTCGCCGGCTTTACCCGCTGACAGCTTGCCATTCCTGCGACCGGGGTCTATACGGCCCGCTCAACCCGCGCGTCCGGCCAATATGGCATGCCGAGTCGTGCGTTCACCGCTACCCCAGAGGAGACGGAAATGCCGAAGATGAAGACGAAATCGAGCTGCAAAAAGCGGTTCAGCATGACAGCCAGTGGCAAGGTCAAGGCAGGTCAGGCCGGCAAGCGCCACGGCATGATCAAGCGCACTACCAAATTCATTCGTGACGCACGCGGCACGACCCTTTTGTCAGCTCCTGATGCGAAGATCATCAAGAGCATGATGCCCTACGCACGATAAGGAGAATTTGATATGCGCGTTAAAGGTGGAACCGTCACGCACCGTCGGCACAAGAAAGTTCTCGACGCTGCCAAGGGTTATTTCGACCGTCGCTCCAAGACCTTCAAGGTCGCCAAGCAGGCCGTCGACAAGGCAAACCAGTATGCAACCCGCGACCGGCACGTCCGCAAGCGGAACTTCCGCAGCCTGTGGATCCAGCGGATCAACGCCGGTGTGCGTTCCGTGGACGAGGCGATGACCTATTCCCGCTTCATCAACGGCCTGTCGCTGGCCGGCATCGAAGTGGACCGCAAGGTTCTGGCCGATCTGGCCGTGCACGAACCCGACGCTTTTGCGGCGATCGTGAACAAGGCCAAGGACGCCCTGGCCGCCTGATCGGACCCGAAGACTTTTGCAAAGGCCGTCCTTCGGGGCGGCCTTTGTCGTTTCAGTGCCCCGCCCTTGCGGCGCAGGGGTGGAACGCCTATTCACCAGACAACTTTTGACGCGGGCGCGGAGCGGTGCGATGGATGATCTCAAGCAGAAATACCTGGGCCTGATCGCGGGCGCCTCTGACGAGGCCGCGATCGAGGATCTACGCGTGCAGGCCCTCGGCAAGAAGGGCGAGATTTCCCTTCAGATGCGCGAGTTGGGCAAGATGACGCCCGAGGAACGGCAGACGGCCGGCCCCGCACTCAATGCCTTGAAGGACGAGATCAACTCGGCCCTTGTCGCCAAGAAGACCGCCCTTGGCGATGCCGCACTGGACGCGCGCCTGCGCGACGAATGGCTGGACGTCACGCTGCCCGCACGCGGCCGCCCGGCGGGCACGATCCATCCGATCAGCCAGGTCACAGAGGAGGTCACCGCGATCTTTGCCGACATGGGCTTTGCCGTGGCCGAAGGGCCGCAGGTGGAAAGCGACTGGTACAACTTTGACGCGCTGAACATCCCCGGCCACCACCCGGCCCGGGCCGAGATGGACACCTTCTATATGAAGCGGGCGGCAGGCGATGACCGCCCCCCCGCCGTATTGCGCACACACACGTCCCCCGTGCAGATCCGCAGCATGGAAGCGTCCGGCGCGCCGATCCGCATCATCTGCCCCGGCCGTGTCTACCGCGCCGACTACGACCAGACCCATACGCCGATGTTCCACCAGATCGAGGGTCTGGCGATCGACAAAAACATCAGCATGGCGAACCTGAAGTGGGTGCTGGAGGAGTTCGTCAAAAGCTATTTCGAAGTCGATAACGTCGACATCCGGTTCCGTGCGTCACACTTCCCCTTCACCGAACCTTCGGCAGAGGTGGATATCCGCTGTTCATGGGAAGGCGGCACGTTGAAGGTCGGCGAAGGTGACGACTGGTTGGAGATTCTGGGCAGCGGCATGGTGCATCCCAAGGTTTTGCAAGCCGCGAAGGTCGATCCGACCGAGTGGCAAGGCTTCGCCTTCGGCATGGGCATCGACCGCATCGCGATGCTGAAATACGGCATCCCCGACCTGCGCGCCTTCTTCGATAGCGACCTACGCTGGCTGCGGCATTACGGCTTTCGTGCGCTGGATGTGCCAACGTTGCGGGGTGGGTTGAGCAGGTGATTTGGTTTGGAGGCTTAGTACTAACAATTATTGGATTTATATTTGGCAGGGTTTTCAATCAGTCAGAAATTATTCTCGCTGAGAAACGTAGGACATACGAAGCCCTACTAAACAATTACCCTAAGCCAATCGAGGTGTATTTAATTGATTCTGATGATCAGGCGATTGAGCGCCGTGAAAAGATGTCGTCTGTCCACGGCGCATTTCTGCTTTTTGCTGCACCGAAAGTCGCACAAGCCACAGCAATTTATCTGAATATCTACGAGGATGTTGATCGAAAGCTAGGACCTGATTCCGCTGTATTGCATCCAGAATACAAAAGAGTGTCACAAGCTCATACAGATTTAATCTTGGAGATGAGAAGAGACTGCCTTGCTTGGTCAGCCTTCGGTTACAATGGGAAATCAAGAATCGAGATTCCAAAAGAAGTTTTAGCGTCGGAACCCAAGAAATGACAGCCAAAGACGACGACTACGACGCCATCGTGGACCTGAACGACCTCTACCCCGGGGCCGGGACGTTCAAATTCGGCAACACCAAGGCCGAGTGTCAGGCGCAGATCGAACTGGTCCGCAAAGGTCTGAAATCGGCGAATTGTGCGCCCTACCGCGACATAAAGGACGACCCAGACGCCATGCCCGTCGTGGGTCGCTGCGATATCGCGGCGAATTGGGGTGGGTCGCCCGCTCTTGTGGTCCGCACGACCCGCGTCGAACACGTCAAATTCTGCGACGTGACCGAGGCCATGGCCGAGGCCGAAAGCAGCACCTATACGCTGCAAGGCTGGCTGACCTCGAAGGAGGCCTATTTCAAGCGCAACGGCGGCTGGTCCGACGACATGCCGCTGGTCTTCGAATTCTTCGAACTGGTCGAGGATCTGGACGGGCGCAGCCTGTAATCCGCGCCTTACCGGCGGACAAGGTTCAGATTGAACCCCCCGGCGCTGACCGTGATCTGCGCCAAGGCACCCGCCTGATAGATCGCCGTCATGGACAGCGATTTGAAGTTGAACGGCGACAAATGGCCTTTGCCCGCGATGACGCGGTAGGACATGTCGCAGGTCACCGTCTCTCCGGTCGTGTCCATGGCGGTCGTTGCCATCTGCACGACGCGGCGCCCATCGTACATCGTCAGGGGGTTGGGGCAGGTCTTGCCGTTGGCCAAGACACCGAAAGCCTCTGCCGTGGTCAACGTCCCGGCCGGCACCTTCGAGATGTCCGACAGGACCGTCATTTCATCCGCCGGCGTCACGGTCACGGCGGTGACCTGAGTGCCCTCACGGGTCACGGCGATGTCGCGGGTCTTGCTGCCACGGTTGACGCCCAGATATTCGATCGTGTCGCCCTTGGCGCGAGTCACGGCCTCGAACGTGCCATCGGCCACGCCGAGGGGCGTGTTGTCGAGGCGCGACAACAGGTGAACGTCCTTGCCGCTGCCGTCGAACGCGAGGGTGCCCAACTGGCGATTGCCCAGCATCATGGCAAAGTTCTGCTGGGCCGCGAGCGCGGGACCGGCAAGCAGGGTGGCGAGGGCAGCAATCAGCGGCAGGCGAAGCATCTGTGTCATCCATGTAAACGGAGAAGTTGCCGCAACATACGCCAAGGCCGGTGGGTATGCGATATCACATCGTCGCGGCCGGCCGTTCTTGTCCGACGTACGGCACACGACGCCAAGATATCGCGCCGCCCGCTAACGCAGGCGGCGCGTTTTCATCACAGGTCGGGCAGGCCAGGCAGGATCTTGTCCATCGTGGCCGGCAGATCACGCACCCGCACACCGGTCGCATCATGGATGGCGTTCAGGATGCAGGCTGCGGCGCCGCAGATGCCCAACTCTCCGATACCCTTTGCCTGCATGGGGTTGGCATAGGGGTCACGCTCTTCCAGAAAGGTCACGGTCAGCTGCGGTACGTCGGCATTGACCGGGATGTGGTATTCGCCCAGATCGCGGTTGACGATGTGACCGTCGCGGGCATCGTGAATAAGCTCTTCCGTCAGAGCCATGCCAATTCCGAAGGTCATGCCGCCAAGGCACTGCGACCGCGCGGTTTTGGCGTTCAGGATACGCCCGGCGGCAAAGCTGCCGTGCATCCGGCGAATCCGCGTTTCCCCGGTCACCCGGTTCACGCCGACCTCGCAGAAGAACGCACCGAAGGTCGCCTGCCGGACGTCCTTCATCGTCTTGCCAGCCTCGATGACACCGGTCGATTCCATCGGGCTGTCGCCGATCAGGTCGGTCAGCGGAGTCTGCGTGTTCGCAGCCGTTGCCACACCATCCTTCAGCGTCAGGTCGCCTTCGTCACAGCCGAGCTTCTTGGCGATTTCCTGGCGCAGCTTCTCGCAGGCGAGGAACACCGACGACCCGGCCGAAGATGCCCCCCATGACCCGCCGGACCCAGCGGATTTCGGCAGGTTGCTGTCGCCCAGACGCGTCTCGATCCGGTCCTGCGGAACACCCAGCATTTCGCCGGCGATCTGGGTCAAGATCGCATAGGTCCCGGTGCCGATATCGGTCATGTCGGTTTCGATCAGGACGGTGCCATCGGGGTTCAGCGTCACGCGCGCATGGCTTTCGCCGATCATGTTGACCCGCACGGCGGACGACATGCCATGGCCGATCATCCAGTCGCCGTCCGTCTGACCGGTCTTGCGATCGGCCCAGCCATAGGTCGCAGCCCCGTCATCCAGCGCCTCTGCCAGCATGTGGGTCGAAAAATCGCGCCCGTCGCTGGGATCCTTGTCGGGAATGTTCAGCTTGCGCAATTCAACGGGGTCGATACCCGCCTTCACGGCCAGTTCGTCCATCGCGATTTCAAGCGCCGTGATGCCCACCGCCTCGCCCGGTGCGCGGACGGATCCGGCGCAGGTGGAATTGACGCGGACGATCTCCATCCCGATCTCGCGGTTCTCACCACGGTAAAGGAACGGGGTCGCCTGCGTGACCGGCTCGGCAAAGCTTTCGTCAGGCAGTTGCGACACACGCGCGCGATGGCCGATGCCGGTCAACTTGCCGTCCTTGTCAGCGGCCAGACGAAAGTGCTGGACGGTTTCGGACCGACGCATGGTCGATTCCATGACCTGTTGGCGCGACATCGCGACAGACACCGGCACACCCAGTTCGCGCGACGCCAGCGCGGCCGCGACCGCATCGGGAGAGATGCCCAGCTTGGACCCGAAGCCGCCGCCGACGTAGGGCGCCATCAGATGCACCGCTTCTGGCGCGATGCCGACGGAATCCCCGATTTCATTTACGTTGTACTTCAGCATCTGCGACGTCGCGCGCAGCATCAGCTTGTCGTCTTCCCACCACGCAATCGCCGTATGCGGCTCCATCGGGGCCGAGGTGTGGCCGGGCGTCGTGTAGGTTTCCTCGACCGTGAACGCCGCGTCCTTCATTGCGGCATCAAGATCGCCCATGCTGGACTGCTTGCCTTTGGGTGTCTCGACAGAGGCACCCTCCGCGTCAGGATCGGTCACAGCCGTCTTGCCCGTCATCTTCAGGTCCAGCGACTGGGCGCCGTGGCGCGCCTGTTCGAACGTGTCGGCCACGACCAGGGCAACCGGCTGGCCGATGTAGTAAATTTCCTTGCTGCCCTGAACCGGGGCCTCGTTCGCCGTGCCCTGCGCCGGATTACGCAGGAACTTGTCGCCATACATCACCTTGCGCACGCCCGGCATCTTTTCGACCGTGGCCGCATCGACGCTGTCCAGCGTACCGCGTGCGATCGTGGCACGGACCAACACACCGTGCAGCATGCCGGCCTGATGATCCTCGTGGGCGTAGGTCGCCGTGCCGGTGACCTTCAACGGCCCCTCGGGACGGTCCATGCCGGTGTGCAACAGGCCCTGCGCCATGTCGTCCAGCCGGTTGCGATGGTCCGGCTTGTCCATTTTCAGGTGGGCGTTCATGCGACGTCCTTTCCGCAAAGTTCCTTGAGTGTCGCAATCAGGGTGCGCCGCGCCAGCGGCACCTTGAAGGCATTGTCCTTCTTCGGGTCGGCATTCTTCAGCAGGATATCGGCAACCGCGTTGAAGGTATCCATCGTGGCCGGCTGACCGATCAGCGCGGCCTCTGCGTCCGCATCCCGCCACGGCTGCGGAGCGATCCCGCCGAACGCAAGCGACGCGTCCTTGACGGTGTCGCCGTCCATCTCGACCCGCGCCGCGACTGACACCATGGCAAAGGCATAGGACGCACGGTCACGCACCTTGCGATAGGTCTGCTGGCCCTTGGGGGCGGCTGGCAATATGACGGCGGTGATCAGATCGTCCTTGTGCAGCACGTTCTCGATATGCGGGGTGTCGCCCGGCAAAAGGTAGAATGCGGACAATGGCACTTGGCGCGTCTCTCCGGTCCCCGCCTCGATCTCGACCACGGCGTCCAAGGCGCGCATGGCGACGGCCATGTCGCTGGGGTGGGTCGCGATGCATTGATCACTGCCGCCAAGTATGGCGTGCAGGCGCGTCGCACCCTCCATCGCTTGGCAACCGGTGCCGGGCTCGCGCTTGTTGCAGGGCATCGCCGTGTCATAGAAGTAATAGCACCGCGTGCGTTGCAGCAGATTGCCGCCGGTCGTCGCCTTGTTGCGCAACTGGCCAGAGGCGCCCGCCAACAGGGCCTGACTGAGCATCGGGTAGCTTTCACGCACCCGCATATCCGCAGCAAGATCGGAATTCGTCACGAGGGCGCCGATCCGCAGACCGCCGTCGACTTCGGAGATTTCCTTCAGCTCAAGACGATTGATGTCGATCAGCGCGTCCGGCTGCATGACTTCCAGCTTCATCAGGTCCAGCAGGTTGGTGCCGCCGGCAATGATCGTGGCGCCCTGCGCGGCAGCGCTGGTGGCGTGACCAGTATCTTCGGCGCGGATGTAGTCAAAGGGCTTCATTTGCCGGCCTCCGCCGCATCGCGGATCGCATCGACGATATTCGGATAGGCCGCACAGCGGCACAGATTGCCTGACATCCGCTCTGAAATCTCGCCATCGGTCAGGTCGTAGTCGCCGGTCAGACTGGCGCTGACATGGCTGGGCCAGCCGTCCTTGACCTCTTGCAGCATGGCCGTGGCAGAGCAGATCTGGCCCGGGGTGCAGTAGCCGCACTGATAGCCGTCGTGCTTGACGAACGCGGCTTGCAGGTCGGACAGATTGCCGGGCTGGCCCAGACCTTCGATCGTCGTGACCTCGTCACCGTCGTGCATGCAGGCCAAGGACAGGCAGGAATTGATGCGGCGGCCGTTGACGATGACCGTACAGGCGCCGCATTGGCCGTGATCGCAGCCCTTTTTCGTCCCGGTCAGGTCCAGATGATTGCGCAGCGCGTCGAGCAACGTGGTGCGGCTGTCGGCTTCAAGGTCATGAACCTCGCCGTTGATCGTAAGGCTCGTTTTCATCGGGCCGTCCTTCGTGTTGGGAATGTCAGTGCGGCAAAACACTCGTTTGCCGCATGATCCTCCAACACGCCGAAAGGCCCGCAGGTTCCCCGCAAATGCGGGGGCTGCGTCAATCTGGTAGCATGTAATCCGTCAAATGCAGGTTCGGGGAATCGAACCGCGCCGTCATCGCCACGGTTCCGGCCTGCATGGCAAAGAAGGTCAGGGTCGCGAGGACAATTGCCGTGCCGGCCCCCATCAGAAACGCGGTCATTTGTAGGTCCCTCCGGTGCGTCCTTCGATCTGGTCAAGCCAGATTTCGTGGTGTTCCTTGGCCCAGTTGCGGTCCACCTGACCGCCCCACATCGCCCAGAACGCGCCCTGCATGCCGACGGTTCCGATGTAGATGTGGCCGATAAAGATCGCGATCAGCAGCAGACCGATGATGGCGTGGATCAGCATGGCCCAGGACAGCGTCCCCAGCGTCGCCCAGTAGTAGGGGAACATCAGGGTCACGCCGCTGACGACCATCAGCGCACCACCAAGGATCGCAGACCAGAAGATCAGCTTTTGCCCGGCGTTGAACTTTTTCGCGGGAATATGACCGCCGTCCGTCGCCATGCCACCCAGATGGCGCAGCCAGTGCAGGTCACGCTTTTCAGGAATGTTGCGCCCCATCCACATGACCGCCATCAGGATGATCCCGATCGCAAAGGACGGGAAGAACATCGTGTGGCCCCATGTCGAAATCCAGCCGACAGCGCCGATAGCCGCCTCGCCGAAAGGCGCAAACAGCGTCTTGCCGAAGGCGATGACCAGACCGGTCAGCGCCAGCCCGATAAAGCTGACAGACGTCAGCCAATGTGTCGCCCGCTCGAACAGGTTAAAGCGGCGAACCGTGTGTTTGCTGCGCCCATGGGCGATCGGCACCCGACCGCGGACAGCAAGGATCAGCGCCAGCAGAAAGCCCATGCCAAGGATCGCCATCGCGCCCAGATGTGTCGCGATGTCGGCAACACCCAGCCGCCAGTCACGGCCGAAGGGACGTTCGAACAACGCCGCGTTCGGGTAAGGCAAAGATGAAATCCCGACCGTGCGCTCTGCCGGACGCAGCATGGCGCCAGTGTTATCGCCGTAGATGGACCAGCTCTCGGTGAACTTGTCACCGTTTGCCATCGGCGCGTTGGTCATCATCGTGTCCGGCACGACGCTGTAGTCGGGCCGCGCTGCATCGGGCGACGGACCGGTTTGGTAACGTTCCGCCTGGAACGTCGTGCGGTCCGCAAGGGCCACGCCGGTTAGCAGGCCGCTGGCCGCATCCTGCGCGCCCATCTGCTTGCCGTTGTATTCGGTGACACCCCATCGGACCTCTGGCACCGTGCGGGCATCGCCGTCGAAGATCTCGTAGATCTGCCACACCAGCGCGATGGCAAGGATAAAGGCGACGATCGCGCCGCCAATCCGGTAGCGGGTGAAATCCCGCCCGTGAACAATGACCTCGTCGCTCATGCGCCCTGCTCCGGATAATATGCAGTTTTCCAGCCCCATGCACCGGAGCCGAAGCCACGGGCCACGACGCGCTCGCGGTAGATTTCGCCGATCACGTCACCGTCACCAGCGAGCAGCGCGCGGGTCGAACAGACCTCGGCGCAGATCGGCAGCTTGCCTTCGGCAATGCGGTTGCGACCGTATTTCTTGAACTCCGCCTCTGATCCATTTTCTTCGGGACCACCGGCGCAATAGGTGCATTTGTCCATCGTGCCGCGCGTGCCGAACAGCGTGGCGCGCGGGAACTGGGGCGCACCGAAGGGGCAGGCGTAAAAGCAATAACCGCAGCCGATGCAGGTGTCCTTATTGTGCAGAACGACGCCGATGTCGGTCTGATACAGGGTGCTGACCGGGCAGACCGCGACGCAGGGCGCATCGGTGCAGTGCATGCAGGAAATCGCGACGGATTTCTCTCCGGGTTGGCCGTCGTCGATGGTCACGACGCGGCGGCGCACCATGCCCCAGGGCACCTCGTGTTCATTCTTGCACGATGTGGCGCAGGCGTTGCATTCGATGCAGCGGTCCGTGTCGCAAAGGAATTTCAAACGTGCCATCAGACAGCCTCGATCCGGCAGAGTGTTGCCTTAGTTTCTTGCATTTGTGTCACGATATCATACCCGTAGGTCTGGATCGTGTTCGTCGCTTCGCCAAAGACGTAGGGTTCGGTGCCGCTGGGGTACTTCGTGGTCAGGTCTTCACCCATCCAGAAACCTGCAAAGTGGAATGGCAGGAACACCGTACCTTCACCGACGCGCGGGGTGACCAGCGCCTTGACCCTGATCCGACCGTTAGGTGATGCAACCCAGCAATCGTTGCCGTCGGTCACGCCTGCACGGTCCGCGTCGGCGGGGTTGATTTCGACGAACATCTGTTGCTGGAACTCGGCCAGCCACTTGTTCGACCGGGTCTCGTCGCCGCCACCCTCGAATTCCACAAGCCGGCCAGAGGTCAGCGTGATCGGAAAATCCTTGGCGTAGTCGACGTTCTGGATGCTTTCATACAGAACCGGGACCCGCCATTTGCGCTGATCCTCGTAGGTTTTGTATTCCGGCAGCAGGTCGCGGCGCGCAGTCAGCAACGGCTCGCGGTGTTTCGGGATCGGGTCCGGGAACGTCCAGACCACCGTCCGCGCCTTGCCGTTGCCATAGGGCGCCAGACCGTGCGCGATCATGACGCGCTGGATGCCGCCCGACAGGTCGGTCTTCCAGTTCACGCCGCGGACCTTGTCGGCCAGATTGTTACCACCGCCGTCAACGTTCGATCCGTCTGGTTTCTGCGTTAGCAAGTAGGCCGCGATGGCAGTCAGGGCGTTGTCCGGGTAGCCCGGGAAATCGCCACTGACGTCGCCCAACTGCGCCCGCGCCGCATCAGCAAAGTCGGCAGACAACGCATCGAGCGCTGTCTGCGCCGCCGCATCGTCCATCGACAGCATGTCATGGCTGAACCGGTCCGCGCCGATCGACGCAATGATCAACCGTTCGCGCGGTGTGAATTCATTCGCCCAGCCCAGCGCCTCGATCATGCCGAGCGTGCCTTCGGGATAGCCGTCCTGAATCTCGGACCCGGGTGTCCAGCTGTCCTCGGCCAGCAGGTTCTCGCCTTCGCGTTCCACACCCCAGCGGGCGCGGAACGGCAAGCCGCCCTCTGCCACGGGGACGGAGGCATCATACAGGATCGGCGTGCCGGGGTGCGCGTCCTGCGGGTTGCCCCATGCGGGCCAAGGCAGGCAGTAGTATTCGCCCAGCACCGGTTCCGACATGCCCTTCAGCGTGATGCTGTCGAACTTGTCCTGATGCTGCATGTGCAGTTTCAACCGCTCCGGGCTTTGACCGGTGTAGCCGATCGTCCAGGTGCCGCTATTGATCTCGCGCAGCATGTCTTCTGCAATCGGTTCGTTGTTCTGGACGCCGATGTGCTTGAACATCTCGTCCGCGAACCCGAAGGCCTGCGCGAACAGATAGGTGATCTCGTAATCGCTTTTCGCCTCGAACAGCGGATCGAACACCTTTTCGCGCCACTGAAGCGACCGGCTGGAGTTCGTGACAGAGCCGTGGATTTCGGCGGTCGAAGACGCAGGCAGCAGATAGACGTTGTCCTGCTTATTGGACATGATCGCGACCTGCGTCGGGTGCGGGTCGATGACGCAGAGCACATCGACCTTGTCCATCGCCTCGCGCTGCTCTGGCCCGCGGGTGATGGAGTTCGCGGCATGGCCCCAGAACATCATCGCCTTGACCGGGTTCGGCTGATCGAGGTTATCGGCAGGTTCCAGAATGGCATCCATGTAGCGCGACAGCGGCATGCCCTCGGCCTGCATCAACTCTTCTGATGCAAAGCGCGACAGCATGTAGTCGTAATCCACGTCCCAGACGCGGCTCCAGTGCTTCCACGCGCCTTTGGACAGGCCGTAGTAGGCTGGCAGCGAGTCGCAGGACACGCCAAGGTCCGTCGCACCCTGCACGTTGTCGTGGCCGCGGAAGATGTTGGCGCCGCCACCCTTCTTGCCGATGTTGCCCAGCACCAGTTGCAGGATAGAGGCGGCACGCGTCTTGGACGACCCGACGGTGGACTGCGTCAGTCCCATGCACCAGATCAGCGTACCGGGGCGGTTTTCGGCCAGCGTGCGGGCGACGCGGGCGGTCTGCTCTGCCGGAATGCCGGACACACGCTCGACCTCTTCCAGCGTCCAGTGCTGCACTTCTTCGCGGATCTGGTCCATGCCCCAGACACGACTCTTGATGTATTCCTTGTCTTCCCAGCCGTTCGCGAAAATCTCGCGGACCAGACCCAGCATGAAGCCGATGTCGGCGCCGGGCCGGATGCGGACATATTCGTCAGCGTGGGCGGCGGTGCGGGTAAAGCGGGGATCGACGACGATCATCTTGCCGCCGTTCTCGCGTCCCGCAAGGACGTGCAACATCGATACCGGGTGCGCCTCGGCGGGATTGCCGCCGATGATCAGGATGGATTTGGCGTTGCGGATGTCGTTGAAGGTGTTGGTCATGGCGCCGTAGCCATAGATGTTCGCCACACCGGCCACCGTCGTCGAGTGGCAGATCCGCGCCTGGTGATCGACGTTGTTGGTGCCCCAGAAGGCCGCCAGCTTGCGGAACAGGTAGCTCTGCTCGTTGGAAAACTTGGCCGATCCCAGCCAGTACACCGAGTCAGGCCCGAACTCCTCGCGGATACCGTTCAGCTTCTCGCCCAACTCGCTGATCGCCTGATCCCAGCTGATCCGGGTCCACTCGCCGGCGACCTTTTTCATGGGATACTTCAGACGGCGGTCACCGATCGCGATCTCGCGCATGGCGGCACCCTTGGCGCAATGCGTGCCCTGGTTGATCGGGGATTCAAAGGCAGGCTCCTGCCCGACCCAGACGCCATTTTCGACCTCTGCCCAAAGCGAGCAACCAACCGAGCAGAACTGGCAGATCGTCTTGTGGTAGGTCGTTGACAGCGACGGCGTCGCCGGGGCGGTCTGGGCTTGCACGACCCGGCCCGCGCTGCTGCCGACGGCACCCAGTGCCAGTCCGGCCAGTCCGGAATTGCGCAGAAATTCGCGTCGGGTGCTGCCCACACGGGGCGTTGAGACGGTCGGAGTCGTTGTACGGCGACGCAACATCACAAGGTCTTCCTGTTGGGGGTCAGCTGCGGGACAGCCGATAGTATGTGGCAACGTGATCCGTGGTCACGAATTGTGGCTGGCGCGGATCGACGGGCAGAACGATGGGTGCAGCAGCTTCTGCCGTGCCGGCACCAAGCGCCAGACTGACAGAGGCCAGCGGCACACCCGCCAGCAGGCGGCGGCGGATCGGATCGGGTGTATCGGGCATTGAACTCACCTCTTGGGATTGGACCGAGTTTATAGAAATGCGGCAGGGCGGCAAGGTCAAACCCACGGTTATGCCACCAGATCCTGATCTGTCGCACATCAGTTACGGTCTTTTACCCATTGGGATGACAGGCACAATCGCCGGACGGGGTGTCGCGCGGATCAGGACGATCCGCCGCACCGGGGAAAAAACATGACCGTGGCCGCACGATTGCACCTGATCGATGGGCCACACCGTCGCAGTCCGTCGCACCGGCCGCACATCTTGGACTGTGTTCGCTGCAAGACTTGCGCTAGTGAAATGACATGCAGATGCCGCTCACCCTCATCCCGACGACAAAAGCGTCAGCACGGCCCGCACCACAGGGGGCCCGTCACCGTGTTTGACGCCAGTCTGTCGCGCTACATCTGGGAACATACGCGGCGTCAGCAGTTGTGGATCCTTGGCGTCGTCGCGGCGTCGATGATCCCCTATTATATGGCCTTCAGCCTGCCCAAAACCATCGTCAACGGCCCCATTCAGGGTGACGGGTTCGAAACGGCGGATGCGACGCAGACATTCCTGCGGATCGCGCTTCCTCTGCCGGGCACGAGCGATATCGTCCTGTTCCCCGGGTTGACGCTTGACCGGGTGCATATGCTCTTTGCCCTCAGCGGCGTGTTCCTGTTGCTGGTCGTCGTCAACGGGCTCTTCAAGTTCTACATCAACGCCTACAAGGGCAAACTGGGCGAACGGCTGCTGCGCCGGATCCGGTATGCGCTGGTCGATCACGTCCTGCGGTTTCCGCCCGCGACGTTCAAACTGTTGAAAAGCCCCGAAATCGCCAGCATGATCAAGGACGAGGTCGAGCCGATGGGCGGCTTTACCGGCGATGCCTTCGTATCCCCTGCCCTGCTGGGCGGTCAGGCGATCACGGCACTGGTGTTCATCTTCGTACAGAACGTGATGCTGGGCGGCATCACCGCCGCCCTGATCGGCGCGCAGATCCTGATCATCCCGCGCATGCGGCGCAGGCTGCTGGTGCTGGGGCGTGAACGCCAGCTGACCGCGCGACAACTGTCCGGGCGCGTCGGCGAGATCGTGGAGAACATCGGCACAATTCACGCCAACGATACCTCGAATTTCGAGCGTGCCGACATTTCGGCCCGGCTGGGGCGTATCTTCACCATCCGCTACGACATCTACCAGTGGAAGTTTCTGGTCAAATTCATCAACAACTTCCTCGCGTCCCTTGCGCCGTTCATCTTCTACAGCCTTGGCGGCTATCTTGCGCTGACGGGCTATCTGGACATCGGTCAGTTGGTCGCCGTGATCGGCGCCTATTCGAACCTGCCGGGTCCGCTCAAGGAACTGATCGACTGGGACCAGAACCGCCAGGACGTCGAGATCAAGTATCAGCAGGTGATCGGTCAGTTTGCCGTCGACAACATGATCGCGTCCGACCTGCACGCGGTGCACCGCGTGGCGGACCCTTTGGGCGCGCCGCTGGCCGCGATCGGCGTGCGCGTCGTGGACGACGGCGGCGTCGTCAGCCTCGATCATACGGATTTCACGCTCAATCCCGGAGAGGCACTGGCCGTCATCGGACCGGCGGGATCCGGCAGCGAAACCTTTGCCGATCTTTTCGCGCGGCAGATCTGGCCCAGCAGCGGGCGCATTGTGGCCGGACAGACCAGTTTGCTGTCCTTGCCAGAGGCCGTCACAGGCCGGTCGATCAGCTATGCCGGCGGCGACAGCCCGCTGTTGTCCGGCAGCCTGATCGACAACCTGACCTACGGCCTGCGCAACAGTCCCCCGGATCCCGACGGCAGCACGCCCTCACCCGCGCGGCGCTGGCAACTGAACGAGGCCCGAATATCGGGCAACCCCGACTTTGACCGCGATGCCGACTGGATCGACTACGCGGCGCTCGATCTTGACGGACCCAAAGGCCTGTCGCACCATTTGCTGGGCGTGCTGGACTGCGTCGACATGACCCGCGACCTGCAGGACCTGGCGCTTTATTCCACGGTGGCAGAGGTGGATCATCCGGATCTGGCAACCCAGATCGTCGCCATTCGCGGTCAGTTGCGTGCCGAACTCGAACAGGGCGGTCTGGCCGAACTGATCGTCCCCTTCGCCCCCGACACATACAACACTGAGGCGACGGTTCTGGAAAACCTGCTGTTCGGTCGCCTGCGTCCGTCCTCTGCCTTGACCGATCCGGCAGAGCGCACGGCATTCTTTCGCCGCTTGCTGGAACAGGCCGGCCTTTACGAAAAGCTTTGCGCCATCGGCACCGAAATCGCCCGCAACGTGATCGGCCTGTTTGCAGACCTGCCCGCCGATCACCCGTTCTTTCGCCAGATGACCTTCATGTCGCCCGACGACATTCCGACCTATCAGGCCCTGTTGCAGAAATTCGACAAGCCCGCGGGCACCGTGACCGACGCCGATCGTGCGATGATGGTCAGTCTGGCGTTCGAATACATCGAACCACGTCACCGTTTCGGTCTGCTGGACGACGCCCTGATGGTCGAAGTCGTCGCGTTCCGGCAATTCTTTCACGATTCGATCCCGGACCGGTTGAAGCCCGGCATCGAAATCTACGACCCCGCACATTTCACCGATACCGCGACACTGATGGACAACATCCTGTTTGGCAGGGTCAGCCAGAAATACCGCGACGGGGCGGATCAGATCCGCTCGGCGATCCTTGATCTGCTGCGCAGGCAGGGCGCGTTCGAGGAGGTGCTGACCATCGGCCTCGGCTTTGACGTGGGAACCGGCGGTCGCCGCCTGAGCGCGGCACAGCGCCAGAAGGTCGCGCTGGCGCGGGCGCTGGTGCGGCCATCGGATTACTACGTGTTCAACCGCCCGTTGACCGCGCTGGACAATCGGTCGCAAGATCTTATCCTGACCCGCGTGCTTGATCGTCTGCGGACCGCGCGCCGGACGCCAGCCGTTCTGTGGACACTGTCCAACCCGCAGATGGCGCGGCACTTCGACCGGATCGCTGTGTTCAGCGACGGCAAGCTGGCAGAGGTTGGCACACCGGACGAACTTGCGGAAAGTAACGGTATCTTCAGTGATATGATCGCGTCATAATATCTGTAACGGACCACCATGAAAGCGGGAGAAACCTGCGCGTGCTGCTGAACGATGAAGTCAAGATGCTCAGGCAGGTGCCGATCTTTGCGGGCATGGCATCGGCAAAGCTGCGTCTGCTGGCCTATACCTCTGACCGCGTGGCCTATCGCGCTGGCGAAGTGCTGTTCCATCAGGGCGATGACGGTGACGCCGCCTATGTCATCCTGCAGGGGCAGGCCGACGTGATGGTGACGACACCGCAGGGCGAGTTGCGCGTCGCGCAAGTGGCTGAAAACGCAATGGTCGGCGAAATCGCGATCCTCTGCGACGTTGCGCGCACCGCCACCGTCCGCGCCGTCACCCCGGTCGAGGCGCTGCGGATCAGCAAGGAAAATTTCGTCAAGCTGCTACTGGATTTCCCGGAAATGACCTTGGAAATCGTGCGGGTTCTGGCCGCAAGGCTCAGCGATACGACCGCCACCCTGACTGCGGAACTGGCCGCGGCACGCACTGCCGCGAATCATTCGGTCCATTGACGATCACCGTATCAGACGCCGGTGGCGGCAAGCGCCAGCATGGATGACACCGCCCGCTTCACGCTGAAGATCTGGGGCGCGCGCGGCAGCATGCCGATGGCGACGGCGCAGACTGCCCTGTTCGGCGGCAACTCCATATGCATGGAACTGCGCTGCGGGGACCGGGTGCTGATGTTCGACGCGGGGTCTGGACTGCCAGTCGCGGGGCGGGCCATGCTGGACGATGGCCATCGCGATATCGACCTGTTCTTTACGCATTGCCATTACGACCACATCGTCGGCTTGCCGTTCTTCCGCCCGCTCTTCGATCCGGAACGGTCGATCCGCATCTGGTCCGGTCTTGCGGATGGCACCACGACGCAGGCCATGCTGGCGGATTTCATGCGGCGACCCTTCTTTCCCGTCGGTCCCGACGTTTTCACGGCCCGGATCGAGACGCGTGATTTCCGACCCGGCGACACCCTTTCTCCGGCTGCGGACATCACGATCCAAACGGCGCTGCTCAGCCATCCGGGCGGTGCCACCGGTTACCGGATTTCCTATGCCGGACGGGTGATGGCGCTGGTCTTCGATACCGATCACACCCCCGGCACGCTGGACCCCACGGCGCTGCAGCTGATGGCTGGCGCGGACCTGTGTCTTTACGATGCGACCTTTACCGACGCGGAGTTTCCCAGCCACAGCACGTTCGGCCATTCGACCTGGCAGCAGGGCCTGCGGCTGGCACAGGCCGCAGGTGCGGCCCGGATCGGATTCGTCCATCACGCGACATTCCGCAGTGACGACGACCTGACAGCGATGGAGGCCGAGGCACAGGCGCTGTTCCCCGGCGCCTTTTTCGCCCGCGACTTTCAGGTGGTCGAGGTCTAGTGCCGCGACACCAGATCCTTCAGGATCGCCGCCGTGCGGGCCGCTCCATCCGTTGCGGCCAAAGCCGTCACCGCCAATGGATCCTGCGCCAGCGCCCGGTCCATGGCCGCGGCCATGGCGGGGCCGTCCAGATCCGCCTCTGCCAGCATGATGGCCCGTCCGGCGCGGCTGAGCAAGGTCGCGCGCTGGGTCTGTTCCGTCTCTCCTCCGGCCGCGAACGGGATCAGAAGCGCGCGACACCCGGCTTGCAGGATGTCCGCGACGGTATTGTAACCTGCCTGAGACACCGACAGCCGGGCGGAGGCCAGCAGCGATGCGAAATCCGTGCGGAACCGGGTGATCGTGACATTGGACGGCGCGGTGTCGATCAATGCGTCGTAATCCGCCTCTGGCAGGTTCGGCCCGGCGATGATGCAGCACGGCCCCAGACGGGGGCGCAGCCGGATTGCCGCAACCGCGGCCTGCACCAAGGCCGCCCCGACGGCGCCGCCACCGGCGGAAACCACCACATCAAAGCGTTCTGCGGACGGATCGGGCGCGGGCGGGCAGACCAGCCCAGTGTGAATGACGCGGTGCGCGATCTTCTCGGCCAATGGGAACGAATCCTTCAAGGCGGCAAAAGCCGGATCGCCGTGCACCAGAACACGGTCGTAATGCGTCAGCACCAGATTGACGGTGTCCTGATCCCGCTGCGGCTTGGCGCGGGCCTGCAGGATATCGCGGATCGAGGCCAGCAGCAGCGGCCTTGGTCGCACCGCGGCGATGGCATCAAGCAGGGGCAGCAGTTCAAACCGCATCTGGCGCCGGCCAAACGGAAACGCCTCGGTGATGACGGCATCCGGTCGGATGTCCGCGAAGGCGGCCAGCAAAAGGTCGCGGCGACGCGACAGGTAGGCCTCGGTCGCGGGCTGACCGTCTGCATCGACCATGCCCGCAAAGCCGTCGGGACCGACCGCCAAGGGCGGCAAGGCGATGTGCTGGACGGAAGCATCCGGAAAGCCTGCCACGGGCATGCCGCCTGTCACCATCGTCACGTCCATCCCGGCGTCGCCCATCGCCTTTGCGATGCGGCTGGCGCGCGCCAGATGGCCGATCCCCAGAAGATGCTGAACGTAGAACAAGACACGCAGATCGGTCATGGCTGCATGCCTGTGGCGTCGAACAGCTTCACCAACTGGTCGATGCTGGTGCGATAGTCGAAATGCCCCCGCACCTTGGCCGCAACGGCCGCACCCTTTGCGGCACGCAAATCCGGGTCGGTGATCGCCTCTTGCAATGTCAGCGCCAGCGCTGCGGGGTCCTCTGGCGGGACAAGCCACCCCAATGTGGGGTCAGAAATCAGTTCCGGGATGCCCGAAATATCGCTCGCCACGCAGGCCAGTTTCTGGCTGGCTGCCTCGACCAGCACGTTGGGCAAGCCATCACGGTCGCCATCCGCAGTGATCCGACTGGCCAGCGCAAAGATATCCGCAGCGCGGTAGGCGGCCAGCACGTCTGTCTGATCGACAGCACCGCGCCACCGGCAGCGGTCGGCGATCCCCAGATCATCGGCCAGCGCCTGCAACTGCGCCAGATCACCGCCGCCGCCCATGTGGTCGAAATGCCAGTGCAAATCGGCGGGCAGGCGGGCCAGCGCATGCAGCAGGACGTCGTATCCCTTTTTCGGGACGGCACGGCCGACGCTGACCAGTTGCACGGGGTCCGACGGGTCGCGCCCGTCACGGGCCGGTCGTGCACCGTCAAAGGCGGGAAACCGATCCAGGTTCAGGCCATGATAGCTCAGATGCACACGGCCCGGATCGATGGCGAGGCTTTGCAGATGGGCAAAGCCGCTGGCGGTACATGTGACGGCCCACCGGGCACGCGCGAGTTTGCCACGCAATTCCCAGTCGCCTTGCGTCCAGATATCCTTGGCATGGGCAGAAACGGACCAGCCCATCCCCCTGATCCGCGCCGCATAGTCGGCGACAGAGGCCGGCGTATGGATGAAATGCGCGTGCAACAGCCCGGCATCGCCGGGCCATTCACGCACCAGCACGGCCGCCTGCCCCAGCCGCCGCAGCCGGTTGCGACTGAGATCGCGACGCAGATCGCCCGCGAAAGAGGGCAGCAACCGCCAGAAACCGGGATGCCTGACCGCCTGCAGCAGACCGCGCAACACGCGCAGCGGTTCCTGATGCAGATATTCCGGCAGATACAGAAGATCCGCCTCGATCTCTTGGTGGACCGGGTGCCGCTTCTTGTCGGTCGGGTGGCGCAGGGACACGATGGTCAGATCGAAGCCCGCCAATTCAAGTCCCCGCAACTCTTGCGCAATAAAGGTTTCGGACAGGCGCGGGTAGCCTTTGACCACCACGACCAGATGCGGGCCGGTCAACGGCCCAGATCCGTGCCGACGAGGTCCGAGATGTTGTGCAACCCGTCCAGCGTCAGCCCGCTCCAGCCTTCGGACGGCTTCTTGCGGCGGGGCAGATCATGCAGGGCCTGCGCCATGCGGACAGGGTCCGCGGCGTCCTGCGGCAGCAGCATGTCGACCATGCCCAGGTCTGCCGCACGGGTGGCGCGCAGCAACTGCTCTTCCCGCGGCAGGATGCGGGGGACGATCAGGGCGGGTTTGTCGAAAGACAGGATCTCGCAAAAGGTATTGTAGCCGCCCATGGCGACGACGGATTGCGCGTTCGCGGTCAGTTCCTCCATCCGGGGGTCGAAGTCGATGACGTCGACATGCGGAATGGCCGTCCCGCGCTGGGTGAACCCGGCGCGCAGATCGGCGGTCATGTAAGGTCCCAGCACGATCAGCGTGCGGGTGGTCAGGGTTGCGTCATGTTCGAACGCGCGCAGCACGTTTTCGATCAGGTCGGCCCCGTCGCCGCCACCGCCGGTGGTCACAAGGATGTAGTCGCCCTCTGGCTGGTTCTGCGAGGGTTGATCGCCGCGCGCGCTACGTTGCAGGAATCCGACGAAATTCATCCGGTCATGCACGTTGTCCGGCACAGCAAGCCCGGTCAGGGGATCATAGAAATCCGGCGGACCGTAGACCCAGATGTGATCGAAATAGCGGTCGATCTTGGCCATCATGTCGCTGTGCTGCCATTCGGCATCCAGCAGGTGCGGCGCATCCATCACGTCGCGCAGCCCCAGAACCAGCGTGGTGCCCCTGTCCTTGAGGAAGGCCAGCGTCTCCTCGACCTCGCCGCGCAGCCCCATGGGTTCCTTGTCGACAATGAAGATGTCGGGCCGAAAGGATTGGGCAGTGTGCCGGATGATCGACCGGCGCATGTGGATCGTGTCGGCCAGATCAATGTGTTCCGACAGCGACGAATATTCGCCGTTGCGCAGCTTGATCACACTGGGGATCTTCACGAAATCGACGCGCGCCCGGTAATCGAACGCCCCCGCGATCTGCGACCCTGAAATGATCAGCACCATCATCCCGCGGTGGTCCTGCACCAGCGCCTGCGCAATGGCGCGACAGCGGCGCAGATGACCAAGGCCAAAGGTGTCGTGGCTGTACATCAGGACGCGATGATTGCGGTTCCGGTCGGGCATCGCGGATATCCTGTCTGTGGCGGCCGATACGGCGGTTAGTGATAGGGATCAGCGGCGTCGCGTAACCCGTCACCCAGAAAATTGAAAGCCAGAACAACGAGGATCACGGGAACGACAGGAAAGATCAGCCACGGGTAGATGGCGACGATATTCACGCTGCGCGCCTCGGTCAGCATGGTCCCCCAGCTGGTGATCGGCGGCCGCAACCCGATGCCAAGAAAGCTGAGCGCCGTCTCGCCCAGGATCATGCCGGGGATGGTCAGCGTGGCAGAGGCGATGAGGTGCGACATGAACCCCGGCACCATGTGCCGCCCGATGATCCGCGTGGTCCCCGCCCCCATCAGCCGCGCGGCCAGCACGTAATCCTCCTCACGCAGGGACAGCAGCTTGGACCTGACCGCGCGCGCCAGCCCGGTCCAATCCAGCAGCCCGAGGATCAGCGTGATGCCGACATAGACCAGCAGCGGACTCCAGGTCACGGGAATGATGGCGGCCAGCGCCATCCACAGCGGGATCGACGGGATCGACTGCAGCACTTCCGTCACACGCTGCACGGCGGCATCGAACCAGCCGCCGTGGTAACCCGCAAGCCCGCCGATCACGATGCCCAGCACCAGGCTCATGGTCACGCCCAGCAGACCGATGGTCAGCGAGATGCGCGCGCCGTACATCATCCGCGACAGCACATCGCGCCCCAGCCGGTCGGTACCGAGGGCAAAGAACGTGCCCCCCTCTGCCGGGCAGACCAGATGCAGGCTGGCGGGGATCTGGCCCCAGAACATGTAGGGATCGCCGTGGCAGAAGAACCGCAGCTTTTCGACGCGGGCGTCCTCTTCGTCGTAGACCCGGCGCAGGTTGTCCATGTCCAGCGTCATGTCGCGGCCATAAACGAATGGCCCCACAAAAGCGCCTTCGTGGAACAGATGCACCTGCTGCGGCGGTTCATAGATGTCGTCCAGATGCCGGCTGTCCTGCTGATAGGGCGCCAGAAATTCGACAAAGATCGTGCTGGTGTAAAGGATTAGCAGGAACACCAGTGACACGACCGCAACCCGGTGCTTGCGGAACTGCCACCACATCAGGCGCAGTTGCGACGCTTCGGCCACCTCGCCGACGCCGCTGTCGTCGATGTTCGGATCGAATGGCGCGTCAGAGACGTAGTGGTTCAATGCGCCCCCTGGTGCGGGCAAGCCGTCGGCACGCGGATCAACGGTCATTTCGCAGTCCCCCGGCCCAGTCGGATGCGGGGATCAAGCATCGCCAGCGCAATATCAGAAATCAGGACACCGACGACCGTCAGCACCGCAAGAAACATCAGGAACGATCCCGCCAGATACATGTCCTGACTTTGCAGCGCGCGGATCAGCATCGGCCCGGTGGTTTCCAGCGACAGCACGATGGCCGTGACCTCGGCCCCGGAGATCATGGCAGGCAGGATCGACCCGATGTCCGCGATGAAGAAGTTCAGCGCCATGCGCAGCGGATATTTCCGCAGCACGCGGCCCGGCGACAGGCCCTTGGCCCGCGCCGTGGCGACGTAGGGCTTGCGCAACTCGTCCAGCAGGTTGGCCCGCAGACGGCGCACCATGCTTGCCGTGCCGGCCATGCCGATGATGATGACCGGGATCCAGATGTGCGACAGGATCGACAGCACCTTGCCCCCGCTCATCGGGGCACCGAGGTAGGCACTGTCCATCAGGTTGCCGATCGACAGGCCGAACCAGACGTTCGCGAAATACATCATGATCAGCGCCAGCATGAAGTTCGGCACAGCGACCCCCATCAGGCCCAGAAACGTCAGACCGTAGTCACCCCAACTGTATTGGTGCGTCGCCGAATAAATGCCGATGGGAAAGGCCACGACCCAGGTGAAGATGATCGTCACGAAGGACAGCATGAAGGTCAGCCACAGACGATCGCCAACAACCTCGCTGACCGGCAGACGGTAGGCAAAGCTGTAACCGAAGTCGCCATGCAGCATGCCGCCGACCCATCGCGCGTAGCGGACGTATTGCGGCTGATCAAAGCCGTAGCGGTCGCGCAGCATCTCGATCTCGTCCATGTCGGCCTGTTCGCCCAGCGCCTGAAGCTCTGCGACATAGCTTTCGAAATAATCCCCCGGCGGCAGTTCGATGATGATGAATACCAGCATCGAGATCAGGATCAGCGTCGGGATCATCGTCAGGATCCGCCGCAGGATGTAACGGACCATGCCCTACGCCTCCGGATCCAGAAAGAACGTGTCGGGCAGGTAAGCCCCCAGAAAGCTCGTCGGCTCGAACCCGTAAAGTGCCTTGTCCGGCACGTTGACCAGCGCCGCGTTCCGCACGACAGGCTGCAAGGCGCCGTTCACCGTGCCGATCGAAAACACCTGATCCGCCTTCAGGGCGAGCATCTTGTGCCAGATCGCGGTGCGATCCGCAGGATCGACGCTGTTCTGCCATGTGGCCAGCAGATCCAGCATCTGCTGCGCCTCCGGCAGATCCGGCGCCTCGCCGGCAGCGCCACCGGCGGCATAATAACTGCCCCACAGCGGCCATTGCAGCTGATCGCCGGTCGTCGGGGCCAGTTCGCCGGGAAAGGTGTCGGCATCCGGCACGCCGTTGTCGAGCCCCGCCCAGACCGACAGTTGCACAAGCCCCGCCAGCGCCCTGCTGCGGAATACGTCGCGCTGCGACGAGCGGATGTAGAGCGCCAGACCGACGGCGCGGAAATGATCGCGCACAAGGGCTAACACGTCAGTTTCCAGCGTGCTCTCTCCAGCCGTTTCCACGACGATGCCCGCCTGCCGCCCGTCCGGCAACCGCCGGATATTGCCGGCCCCGCGCCTGGTCAGGCCCAACTCGTCCAGCAGCGCATTCGCCAAGTCGGGATCGTGCTGCGACCAGGCGGTGGCGTATTCGGGCCGGAACAGCGGGCTTTCGGGAATGACCGTATCGGCGCTTTCGGTGCCGAGGCCGAAGAAGAGGGCCTTGTTGATCTCTTCCCGGTCGATGGCCACGGACAGCGCGCGGCGCATCCGCACGTCGCGGAACAGGTCACGCCAGACGGTATCGGCGCAGTTCAGGTTGGGATAGAGTGCGACCGCAGACCCCTGCGACTTGCGCCACAGCGCCACGTGCAGGGGATGGGCCTTTTCCGCGCGCCGCAGCAGGGTGTAGTCGATGAAATCGAGGCCGGCCATCTGCAGGTCACTCTCGCCCGTGGCGGTCTTGGCCAGAATGATCTCTGACGAGGCGACATTCAGCTCGATCCGGTCCACGTAGGGCAACTGGGTGCCCGCCTGATCGACGCGGTGAAAGTAAGGGTTGCGGTCGAACACGAATTGCTCGGCCGGTGGTGCGGTGCGTGGCATCCACGCCTCCAGCGTCGGCAGATCGGGATTTTCGGGCCGGATGGAGCGTGACATCTTCATGTGCAAACGCTTCCAGTCGTCGACCCGCTGTTCCTCTGCCAGCCGGACCAGTGTCGCCTCGTCGGTGTATGTCGCGTGAAATTGCTTGAGGTAGGCGCTGGGCATGAACAGCACCGTCGGCAGGGGCGCCGCGAGTTTCGGCAGGAAAGAAGGGACGGGACTGGCGAAGGTATAGCGCACGGTCAGATCGTCGATTACCGCGAATTGCACCGGCGCGTCGCCCGCCATCAGTTCCGGCGGCAGGCCGCTTTTGTAAAGATCGGTGTTCGAGATCACGTCCTCGAAAGTATAGCGGAAATCCTCTGCCGTGAACGGTGTGCCATCGGACCAGCGGTGACCGGGGCGCAGGTGCAGGGTGAACTGCCGTTCGCCTTCCTGCTCCACGCCCGCAAGGATATCGGGTTCCAGAACAAGGTCGGGGCTGTAGGCCATCAGCCGGGCATAGCTGTAGATCGGGATCAGCCGCACATCGCGCTGACCACTGATCAGAATGCGCAACGTGCCGCCTTGCTGCCCGGTGCGACGCCCCATCGCTGGCAGGTCAAGCACGCGTGGCACCTGCGGCAGCCGCAGCGCCTCTGCCGGCAATTGGCCGACGCCGACCAAAGGGTTCAGCAACGGTGCCTCGGCCCGCGCCAGATGCGGCAGCGCCACGGTCGCCATCAGGCCAGCCAAGGTTTCCCGCCGCGAGATCATGCGCGCACCTCTGCGGCGGTGGCGGCCGGACTGGCCAGCACCAGATGTCCGTCGCCCAGATCGAGCGGGGCAAGCCCCCGGTCCGTCTGGAACTGCGGCGGCCAGGCCGCACTGGCAACGGTGCTCGACTGGCCCACGACCGCGAAATCAAGCGGCTTGTCCAGATCCGGATAGGGCACCGCGGCCAGCAAAGCCTTTGTATAGGGATGGACGGGTGCGCGCATCAGCACCTCCCTCGGGGCGATTTCGACGATCCGCCCGGACCACATCACCGCTACACGGTCCGCCATGTAATCCACCACCGCAAGGTTGTGAGAGATGAAGAGATAGGTCAGACCCAGATCGCGTTGCAGATCCTTCAAAAGGTTCAGGATCTGGGCCTGCACAGAGACATCGAGGGCCGATACGGGTTCGTCACAGATGATCAGGCCCGGCGAGAGTGTCAGCGCGCGGGCGATCCCGATGCGCTGCCGCTGGCCGCCGGAAAAGCTGTGGGGATAGCGGTTGCGCACACTGCGATCCAGCCCGATCGCCTCCAGCAGCGCGACCGTCGCGTCCCTGCGGCTGTCGCGCGTGCCGATGCCGTGAATGTCCAGCGGCTCTGCCAAGATCTTGCCGATGGTCATGCGCGGCGACAAGGAAGAGACGGGATCCTGAAACACCATCTGGATGCGCTTGCGCAGCCGCTGCAGCGCGGCACCGTCCGCATGAAGGACATCGACCGGACCCGTGCCATCGTCATAGGTCACGCTGCCCGCATCCGGCACCAGACCGCGCATCAGGATCTTGCCGACCGTGGTCTTGCCACTGCCGCTTTCACCGACAAGGCCCAGACACTCGCCGCGCATTATGTCGAAACTGACATCATCCACGGCGGGTTTGGCGACCGCTGGCTTGCCGCGCAACGCCCATTGTTCCTGTTTGACTGCAAAGGTCTTTTGCAATCCCCGGACCGACAGCAGCACCGGGGCGGCCTCTTTCGGCGCCTCTGAGGGGGCAATGGCCCCATGCAGCCGGTCATGGTCCAGCGTGATCTCTCGCAAGGGGCGCAGACGTTCGCCCGGCGCCATGTCGAAATGCGGAATCGCGGTCATCAGACCCTTCAGATAGGCGTGCTGCGGGTTGTTGAAGATCGCGGTGACCGGCCCCGCCTCCATGATCTTGCCGCGGTAGATCACGACGACTTCGTCCGCGACGTTGGCCACGACGCCAAGGTCGTGCGTGATCAGCAGCATCCCCATGTCGCGGCGCAGCTGCAGATCGCGCAGCAGGGTCAGGATCTGCGCCTGTATGGTGACGTCCAGCGCCGTCGTCGGCTCGTCCGCGATCAGCAGGGACGGACCGCAGATCAGCGCCATGGCAATCATCGCCCGCTGTCGCATGCCGCCCGACAGCTCGAACGGATACATGCGGTAGATGCGGGCAGGATTGTCAAAGCCGACCAGCGCCAGCATTTCCTCGGTCACGCCACGTCGTTCTGCCGGTGACTTGACGGTGTGGACCAGCAGCGCCTCTGACACCTGGTCGCCGATGGTGTGCAGCGCCGAAAAGGACGTCATCGGTTCCTGAAAGATCATCCCGATGTGGCGGCCCCGGACCGCACGGATCGCCCGCCCGTCGCGCGGCATCGCCAAAAGATCGCGCACGGCGGCCGCATCCGGTTCCGTGAACAGGATGCGCCCGGACGACATGGCAGAGGCCGGCTGCAAACCCATCACCATCTGGCCAAGGACAGATTTGCCAGACCCGGATTCGCCCACCAGCGCCGTGACCTTGCCGGGCAGGACACGCAGGCTGACGCCCCGCAGCGCCTCGATCAGGCCGCCCTGCACGGGGAAGGAAACGTGCAGATCCTCGATCCGCAATAAGTCCCTGTCCGTGTTGCCGGTGGTCATGCCGCCCTGTCCCCTGCCGCAAGTTCGCTGATCTTGCCGCACTGAGTTGGTTTGGCAACATGAAGCGTAGCCCTGTGCATTTTCACTGTCCATCGCCGTTGTGGTGAAAAGCCTGTCTTTTCAGGCGGGCAGCAGATCCGGCAATCCGACCCAGCGACACCCCGGATGATCGCGAGTCAGTCCGAACAGCGTCACGAGATAGGACCAAGCAGCCGCATCGTGCACCAGATGGTGCGACAGGATGCCGATCGGCGCATCCCCCGGCAGCGCAAGGGCCATCGCAAGCTCTGCCATCAGGTCCGCCTCGGACCGCCCACCCCGCGTGCCGCGCCAGTCGATCAGATCGACATGGGTATTGATCTGCGGCACTGGCGCAGTCTCCGCCGCAGGACCAAAGACCGATACAGCGCGAAACCCCAACGGGCCCAGACCCGGCAGGACCTCTGGCGCGATCCGGTTCCAAGGCGGCACCAGAACCGGCACCATCCGCGCGCCGTGCAGATCGGACAATTTCGCCAGACCGGCAGCCAGCTCGGCCATGACCGTATCCTGAGGGCGCTGCGCGCCCAGTTCCTGCTTCTTTTCGGTCGCGGGGGCGTGGTTCGTGTGGCTCCACCCATGAACCGCGACATGGGCCAGCGGCGCAGTGTCCAACCGCCGTGCCAGTGCGTCACCGGTCGTGGCCGGGATGACGGCCAGCGTGACGGGCACCTGATATTGCGCCGCAATCTCCAGCAACTGGTCCAAGGCTGGCGTCGGCACCGTCGCATCGTCATCGCGCCACCACAGCAGGGCCGGCTCATGCCGCGCGGCGCGCGCGTCCAGCACCCTCAAGACGTCATCGCTCATGCCGGTATCCTTTCCTTGAACAGGCCTTCGATCAGCGCCGACAGCCGTGCTGCGGCGGCTGTGTCCGAGTGTTGCGTCATCACATGCTGGCGCACTGCGGCCCCCTCTGACGCCGCCCGCGCCGGATCGTCCAGCAATGCAGCAAGTGCTCCCGCAAGGGCCACCGGGTCGCCGTCCGCGACGAGGGCACCGCCGATATCCGACGACACCACGTCCGGCACACCTGCCGTGCGATAGGCCACGACGGGCAGGCCTGCAGCCTGCGCCTCCAGATAAGCCAGACCATAGGCCTCGTTGCAGCCCGGCCAAAGGTAGACCGCGCCACGCGTCAGCAAGGCCGCGACAGCCGGTGCACCCAACGCACCCAGCCAGTCGATGCGGTCCGCCGGCAGATGCGCGAACAGCGCCTGCACATCGGCGCGCGCTGCACCGTCACCGGCCACGCTCAGGTGCCAGTGCAGGTCCGGCGGCAGGTGCCCCAAAGCCAGCGCCATTGCGCGGTAGCTGTCCAGCTTGTCACCGGGTCGCATCATGGCAACGGTGACGATGTGACCGTCCTGCGGTTGCGGCGGGGCCGCAAAGGCGTCGGTCGCGATGAAGGGGATAAGTTGCGCTAAGTTGGGCACATCGACCGCCGCCAGCCCGGCGCGATCCCGGCCGGTCAGACAGATATTCAAGGCGGCCGACCTCAAGGTTGCCAGCGTGCCGGCTTGGGTCTCCGCCCAGACACCCAAATTCCGGCGGCTGGAATAAGACGCTTCGCATGTGACGTAGGGCATACAGAAATCGCGGGCCAGGGCCGGTCCGATCAGATCAGGCGCCTTGTAATAAGGGTGATAACAGAAAAACACGTCGGGCGGATCCTTCGCCCATGCCGCCGCAAGACGCGCCCGTTCCTGCGCTGCATCCTCGCTCAACCGCGCGAAGGCCTCCGCATCCTCTGGATCGCGCAGATAGGCCCGCAAGTCGGACACCAGTTCCACCCTGTATCCGGCCCGGTCCAGGGCCGCCCTCAACTGCCGCGCCATCAGGCGATCGCCGGAGGCCACGGGATGATCCGGCGACTTGAGCGGGGCGTAAAAGGCGATGCGCCGGGCAGGCACGATCATGGTGAACCTTCAATCATCGGGGTCTGCCGCGCGACCCTAGCGGATCGTCTGCGCCACAGCCAGCCGCGCGCATTGCTTGACAGGTTCGGACGGGCGGCCCATGTCAAGCGGGATCAACCAGCAGGCATCCTCATGGCACTTCTTGACCGCATCGCAGATCGCAGCGCCACCGTGGGGGTGATCGGGCTGGGTTATGTCGGCCTGCCGCTGGCCATGGCCGCCGCGCGCGCCGGGTTTACCGTCACCGGCTTTGACACCGATGCCGCCAAGATCACCGCCGTCGATGCGCGCCGCAGCTATATCGAGGCGGTGACCGACGCTGCCCTGACCACAGAGGTCGATGCGGGCCGCTTTGCCGCGACCTGCGATTTCACCCGGCTGGGCGATTGCGATGTCATCGTGATCTGCGTGCCGACACCGCTGACGCGCCACCGCGAACCCGATCTGTCGTTCATCGAACGCACCTGCGCGGACATCGCGGCAACTCTGCGTCCGGACCAGTTGATCGTGCTGGAAAGCACGACCTATCCCGGCACGACCGATGGCATCGTGAAGTCGATCCTCGAACGCGGCGGGCTGCGGTCCGGGCAGGACTTCTTCCTCGGCTTTTCGCCCGAACGCGAGGATCCGGGCAACCGCGCCTATGACACATCGACCATCCCCAAGGTCGTCGCCGGTGACGGCGTGCAGGCCGGCGCATTGGTCGAGGCGTTCTACGGTGCCGTCGTGGCAAAGGTCGTCCCCGTGTCGTCCACCGCCACGGCAGAGGCCGTCAAGATCACCGAGAATGTCTTTCGCGCGGTCAACATCGCCCTCGTGAACGAACTCAAGGTAATCTTTGATGCGATGGGTATCGACGTCTGGGAAGTCATCGACGCCGCCGCGACCAAGCCTTTCGGCTTCATGCCGTTCTATCCCGGCCCCGGTCTGGGTGGCCACTGCATCCCGATCGATCCGTTTTATCTGACGTGGAAATCGCGCGAATACGACCTGACGACACGGTTCATCGAGCTTGCGGGAGAGATCAACTCTACCATGCCGCACCATGTCGTCACCCGTCTGGCCGAGGCGCTGGACACCCGCCTTGGCCGCGCGCTGAGCCGTAGCCGGGTGCTGGTGATCGGACTGGCCTACAAGAAAAACGTGCCCGATACCCGGGAAAGTCCCTCTCTGAAACTTATCGAGCTGATCGAGGCACGCGGCGGCACCACCGGGTATCACGACCCCTTCGTCCCCCAGATCCCCAAGACGCGCGCCTATCCGACACTTGCGGGGCGTCAGTCGGTGACGCTGGATGCCGACACCATCGCGGGCTTTGATGCGGTGCTGATCGCAACGGACCACGACGATGTGGACTATGCGGCGCTGGGCGAACATGCACCGCTGATCGTCGATACGCGCAATGCCTTTGCCCGGCGGTCGCTGCCGATGGACAAGGTCGTCAAGGCCTGACGTGACCCGCCACCGCATCGCCCTGATCGCAGACCCGCATTTCCACGACAGCACCGGCGATTTCGGCCAGACGGGCGTGATGATCGCAGGCCAGCGCCACGCCCTGCTGAACTGGGAAAAGACCCGCACCGCCAGCCGTGCCGTCAACGAAAGCGCCATGGCGCTGCGGGCCGCCCTTGACCGGATCGCCGCGCGCGGCATCCGGATCGTCGTGATTGCGGGGGATTATTCCGACGAAGGCCAGATCGAGAACCTGCAACGTCTGGCCGATCTGCTACATGATGCGGAAACACGCCTTGGCCTGCGCATCCATGTCCTGCCCGGCAACCACGATTGCTATGCCGTCGGCGGCAAGCACCGGGCGATCCGCTACGCCACCGGGCCGCGGACGTCGGAACTGGTCACCAGCGATCCGGCCTTGGACGCGGACGTGCTGTCACCCGCCATGTTCTGCCCCGGCCTGCCGGAGGCGTTGATGCCGATGGCCCGCTTTGGCCTGCGCCGCCGCGCCGATGACCTGCACTGGGAAACGCCATTCGGCACGTCAGACAGGTTCGAAGACCGGACCTTCGTCGCCACCGCGCCGGATGGCGTAACGACGCACCAAATGATTGACGCGTCTTATCTGGTGGAGCCGGAGCCGGGCCTGTGGCTGCTGATGCTGGACGCCAATGTGTTCGAGCCGCGCGTCGGTATCCGCGATCCCCGCCGCAAACGGGCGTTTCGCGATCCCACCGATGCGGGCTGGGATGCCGTCCTGCGGGTCAAGCCGTTCCTGCTGGACTGGATTGCCTGCGTGACGCGCCGCGCGACGCAGGCTGGCAAGCTGCTGATCCCCGTGTCGCACTACCCCATCCTGCCCCACTGGTCCGGTCTGGACCCAGTGCTGCCGCGCAGCGCGCTGGCGCGTCGCGCACCAAGTCCCGAGGTCGCGGCAAAATTGGCTGACGCCGGGCTGCGACTGCATTTCGGCGGGCATCTGCATATCAATGCGACCACGACGACGGGCGGCATCACCGACGTCTCTTTACCCGCGACCTGTGCATTTCCGGCGGCCTTCGCCGTGCTGGACGGTGACGCGCGGGGTGTGGCGATGACGCAGGTGTCACTCGGCGATCTGCCCCCTGATCCGGTTGCAAGCGTGCTTTATGCCGCCGAGGGCGCGCCGCTGTCCGCGTCGCATTTCGGAAGCGAAATTGCGTCGCGTCACCGGGCGCGCGCACTGTCGCGCAGGCTGGCGCACGACCTGCCCGACGGCCTTTGGCCTGCCCTGTCCGACCTGCGCGTGACCGATCTGCCGCGACTGATCGGCGTGGGGCGCGCGGATTTGCCCGACGTGCCATTGGCCGACATGATGTGCGATCTGTTGATGCTGATCGACGGTGGCGCGCTGGCGCTCCCTTACATTTCGGCAGATCGGTTGGACGACTGGCGCCGGATTGCGACACTGCGAGGAACGTCGACTGATCCGCTGGGCCGGTGGGTGGTCACCTGTCTGGAACTGCTCGCTATGAAGTTGGACCGCGTGGCCCGGCAGCAAACGATCCAGCCCTTGCAACCCTAGGCCGGCTCCGCTGCCACGTTGACCGGCAGATCGGTCGCGCGCCGCACGGCGTAGACCTTGATGGGATGGCTCAGTCCACGGACGTCGATCATCTGGGGCGCGCAGCCCGTGCAGGGACCAAGCCCGGCCAGATCGGCCGTTTCGGCAGAGACCACGAGTTGGACGCCCAGTTCCTTCGATTTGCTTTCCAACCGGCTGGCAAGGTTCACCGTCTCGCCCAGCGCGGTCAGCGCGGCCATGTCGCCGCCCGCCTGCCGCATGGTGCCGATCCTGCCTAGAATCGCGGGACCGCTGTGCATGCCGATCCCCATAGACAACGGCGCGGGCAAGGCTTCACGCAGGCTTTGGTTCAGGCCGTCAAGGACACCGTCCATCGCCCGTGCCGCCGCCATCGCCTGCAGGGCCGCGACCCGCGGCGAGGTGTCCATACCAAAAATCGCCATGACGCTGTCGCCCATGAATTTATCGACGAACCCGCCGGTATCCTCGATCGTTTCGGCCATGCGACCCAGAAACTGATTCAGCACGAAGACGATGTCATAGGGCAGTCGCCCTTCGGTCAGGTGGGTGAATTCGCGCAGGTCGCAGAACATCACCGTGACATCTCGCTCGATCCCCCAAAGGTAGCGGTCGATGCCCGGGTCCGTGTTCGGCATGATCTGCGCCGGCAGCAGGGTTGAAATCGTGATGCTGGCCTTGGGATAGACCTGACAGGCCAGACGGACGTTGGCCGGTGCACCAAGGCGACGCAGCACCCTTTGTTCAAGATCGGACGGCGGCGGCAGGTGTTCCTGCCCCTTCATCACACGGACGCGGCAGGTCGAGCAGCGGGCGCGGCCACCACAGACCGCCGCGTGGGGGATCCGGTTGACGCGGCTGATGGCAAGGATCGACAACCCGCGCGGCGCGTGTGCGACGGGGCCGTCGACATAGGTGACCGTGACCCGCGATCCCAGCCTGTCGGCCACCAGAAACAGCCCCCAGACCGCGGCGGCCGCCGCCAGAAGGCAGACATAGATCCAGTTTGACGTGCCGACCAGTGCGACGAATTCCGAGTATTCACTGGCACTCAGCGGGTTCTTAAAGCTGCCGTTCAGTTGTTCCAGACGCGCAGCGCTGACGAAACCGGCGTAGGCCAGCACCGGGATCAGCAGGGCAAGGCCCTGCCAAAGCCATGTCAGGCGGCGATACCACGCCCGCCCGCCCAACCAGTGATGCAACCCGATGCAGGCATGCACCCAGACCAGCACGATCAGCAAACCGAGATTGATCGCCTGCCCCGGCCACATCACCCACAGGGCATAGTGATAGTCGTCATCGACTCCGAACAGCGCATGCACGCCGTGGGTACCCAGGACGTGCCGGATCAGCAAGAGCGGGATCAGCAGGCCAAAGCCCAGCTGGATCGCATTCTGCCACCCCATCCGGCGCATCTGCGTCTGGGTGAACTGCGCTAGACCCAGCGCCACATGGATAGCCGCCGCAAGGATCAGGATCAGCGTGCCGGGCAGGCTGCGGGTGACGGCCATGCGCACGTCCTGCACCGCCAGCATCAGGTCGAGCGAGACAAGCCCAAGGGCATGGTTCAGCAGGTGGGTCAGCGCAAATGCAAACAGGACAAGACCCGACGCCAGCCGCAATCCGCCCGCAGACGGACGATGAAACCGCGAGGCGCCCTGCCCTGCAGTCGCAGAACCTGCATCTGCCATCAGTTTATCCTTGTCATGCCATCAGGCCACCACGACCAGATCCACGGGATCCGACAGGCCCGCCACCCTGCGCTGCGGCAGCCGCCGCAATGGTGCCGCGTCATAGCCCTGCGCAACGGCCAGCGCAAAGGTCTTCTGATCGGTCAGGGCACGGGTTGATTCGACCTTGTTTGCGCCTTCCAGCTTGGCGGCCATGTTGACCGCGTGACCGATCACGGTGAATTCCAACCGGTTGTGCGATCCGACGACACCCACTGTCACCGGTCCCGACGACACTGCGGCCCCGGCCCGTAACGGTCCGGGCCAGCCCGCATCCAGCACCTGCGGCGTCAATTCTGCCACCGCATCAACCACATCCCGTGCCGCGCGCACTGCATCTGCTGCATGCGTGATGCTGTCCTGCACCGCACCGAACGTCGCCAGAATCCCGTCGCCCATGAACTTGTCGATCTGCCCGCCGTGGGACGCGATCGTCTGTACCGCGGCCTCTTGATACAGGCGCAGGACGGCCATCACGGTGGCACCGGGCAAAGCGGCGGCCGTTGCGGTAAAACCGCGCAGGTCCACGAACAGGATCGACACATCATGCGTCCGCGACATGCCGGCGACGGGCATCACCTCGGCGCTGGTGATCGAGTCGGCCACGTCGGAGGCGAAGAACTGGCGCAAATCAGCAGCGGCCGTCTGACCGCTGATGGCATCGACCAGCACCGACCGCGCCCGATACAGCGCCAGCGTCAGCACGAAGGTCACGCCCAGCAGGGCGATCCCGCGATCGACCTCTGCACCGATCAGGATCGTGTTGGATGTCAGGTATTCAACGTAGTTATGGGTGATGTGCATATCGCCCATGTCGGTATTCAGGGCATAGACCACCAGCATGAACCACCCCAGCGTCGCGGTCAGCCCCGTCAGCAACACGAACCGCGGATCGAAACGCAGCATGCGCACGCTGATGAAGATGAACAGGTAGATCATCGTCGGCGCCTTGAGGTAAAACGCGGCCGGCTGATCATATTCGACGTGGAACGACACGATCAGCGCGCACAGCAACCCGACGTCGGCAATGATCGACGTCACCAGAAACCACGCCGGCAGGACACGCCGATACGACAGCCAGACCCTGAACAGCGTGAAGACGATGTAGATTGTCAGAATGGTGGTGGTGAAGCTGGCCCCGCGGGCGCCTTCTGCCCGCGCGCCAAGCAGATAGAAGGCACCGAAGATCAGGACCAACAACAACTGGATCCAGCCGACAAGCCGTTCGGATTGTTCCTCGCGGCGCTGGATTTCAAGCAGCACGCGGCTTGGCAGGGCAGCCCCCAGGCGACTGCGCCAAAGCCTGCGAATGGCCGATGTGCCGCGCGCTGTCACCTGTCCCATCCCGCGGCCCGCCTTGTCCGTTGTGCTAAGACAGAATGACATGCGCGCCGCAGTCAGACACGCAGAAAGACCGCAGTGCCGCAGTCGTGTTCAGACCACCGGTGTCAGCAGATCCTCGCCCTTCAAAAAGGCCGCCACATTGTCGCGCTGCAGCTGCGCCATTGCCGCGCGCGTCTGCACGGTGGCAGACCCCTGATGCGGCTGCAGCACCACGTTCTGCAGGTCCAGAAACCGCGGATCGACCTGTGGTTCGCCGACGAAGACATCCAGCCCCGCGCCCGCGATCGCGCCACTTTCCAGCGCATCGAGCAGTGCCCCTTCGTCGATCACCGACCCCCGAGAGATGTTGATGACCACGCCATTCTTGCCCAGCGCAGCGATCACGTCCTTCGAGACGAATTTTTCCGTCTCGGACCCGCCGACCAGCGCCACGAACAGAAAGTCGACCGCCCCTGCCAGATCGACCGGGTCGGCGTGATAGGTCCAACCGGGCGTCTCTTTTTCGCTGCGCGCGTAGTAGTGGATATCCATCTTGAACGCCGCCAGACGGTGGGCAATGTCGCGCCCGATCCGGCCCAGCCCCATGATACCGGCGGACCCGCCGGACAGCTTGCGGTTCAACGGTGCCGGACCGTCCTTGGCCCAGTCGCCGCTGCGCACGTGTGCTTCGGCTGCGCGCATCTCTCGGCCCTGCATCAACCACATGCCGATCGCGAGGTCGGCCACATCGTCGTTCAGCACGTTCGGTGTGTTCGTGACACGGATCCCGCGCGCGCTGGCGGCATCCACGTCGATGGCGTCATATCCGACGCCATAGTTCGCGATCACGCCAAGGTCGGGCAGCAGATCCATCTCTGCCCCGCCAAAGCGCTGGCCACTGGCATAGGCCACGGCCCGGATCCCCTTGCGCAGGGCCTCATCAAGATCCGCGATGCCGTTGGGCTGCGCGATCACATGCGCATCGAAGGCCTCGACTAGTGCTGCGCGGTTGTTCGGTTTGTAATTGCCAATGGCAAGTGTCGCCGTCATCGGAAACGTCCTTTCAGATTTGCAGATCGACGCGTCAGGCCTTCGCCGCGACGACGGTTTGTGTCTGTTTGCCCAGACCCGCAACTTCGACAGTCATCCGGTCACCGGGGCGCAGGAAGCGTTGCGGCTTCATCCCCATGCCGACACCGGACGGCGTACCGGTTGCAATGACGTCCCCGGGGCGCAGCTCCATGAACTGCGACAGGTGGCTGATGATCTGCCGCACGCTGAAGATCATGTCGGATGTACTGGAATCCTGCACCGTGTCACCGTTCAGCGTCAGGCTGACGCGCAGGGCCTGCGGATCCGGCACCTCGTCCGCGGTGACCAGCCAGGGCCCGACGGGGCCGAAGGTCGGGGCAGACTTGCCCTTGATCCATTGCCCGCCGCGTTCGATCTGGAAACTGCGTTCTGACACGTCGTTGATGGTGCAATAGCCCGCGACATGATCCAGAGCGTCGGCCTCTGACACATAATGCGCGGTCTTGCCGATCACGACGCCCAACTCGACCTCCCAGTCGCCCTTTTCTGCGGTGCGGGGCAGGATGATGTCGTCGTCCGGTCCTGACAGGGCAGAGGTCGCCTTGGAAAAGACGATCGGCTCCTTCGGGGCGTCCATGCCGGATTCGGCGGCGTGCAGGGCATAGTTCAGCCCGATGCACAGGAAGTTCGGCACCCAGGCCAGCGGCGATCCGATGCGACCCGGATCGGTCACGACGGGCAGCGATGCCACATCGATGCTGCGGATCGCATCCAGTGCCGTCAGGGACACCCCGTCGCCCGCCAGATCGGAGACATGCGCCGACAAGTCGCGCACCTGTCCCGCATCGTCCAGAAATCCCGGTCGTTCCTGTCCCTTGGGTCCGTAGCGCAGCAATTTCATGGTCGTCCTTCCCGTCGGCGTCTGTCAATCCATTGGCCCCGTTCTAACCGGGCCGCCCGCCGATTGACCAGCCTGTCCGACACGACATTACGCCGGACGCAGCACGTCAGGCCGATCATCGTAGACGGCGCGCACCAGATCGGCGCGGTGGCGCAGGACCGCGCGCTGATTGACGGACCCCTTGTCCGTCACCTCGCCCGCCGCCAGCGACAGCGGCGTCGTCAGGACCATGGCCCTGGTGATCCGGCTTGCAGACCCCGTCGCGCGTTGCGCGTGATCGGTCAGGCAGGCAATCAGGCTCTGTCGGACGTTGTCATCGGCAGACAGATCCGCATCGGCCGTTCCGGGCGTCGCAAGACGGCGCATCCCTGCAAGGTCAGGGATCAGAAGGGCGGCAAGGGCATCGCGATCCTCGCCCACGATGACGGCGTCGCGGATCAGGCCATTGCACTGGTCCAGCAACTGCGCGCGCAATGGCCCGACGGCGACCCAGGTGCCGGTGCGCAGCTTGAAGTTTTCGGCGATGCGACCGTCGAACCGGAAACCCGCAGCGGGGTCGTCGGGATCGACGAAACGCAATGCGTCGCCAAGATGATAGAACCCGTCGGCGTCAAAAGCCTCGGCCGTCAGGGCGGGATTGCGCCAGTAGCCGGGTGTGATGTTCGGCCCTTTCAGCCGCGCCTCGAACCGATCGCCGTAGGGCACGAGTTTCAGAGTCAGACCGCGGGCCGGCACACCGATATTGCCGGGCCCGTCCTGTGGCGTCGCACAGAACAGGGAAAACGGGCCTGTCTCGGTCGCGCCCAGACCCGTGGTCATCAGGACGCGGTGCCCTGTGGCCGCGACGGCCAACTCCTCCAGCGCGCGCCAGGTGTGGCTGGCCATGCCGGCACCTGCGTACATCATCAGTTTCAGATCGGCAAAGAAGGTGTCCCGCAGCGCTGTGTCGGTCTGCATGGCGGCGACCAGCGCTTCGTAACCGACCGGGACGTTGAAATACCACGTCGGCGAAACCTCAGACAGGTTGCGGATGGTGGCCTTGATCCCGCCGGGGCTGGGCTTGCCTTCATCGATGTAGAAGGTGCCGCCGAACCACAGCGCCATGTTGAACGTCTTGTTGCCCGACGCCGTGTGGTTCCACGGCGCCCAGTCCACGAAGACCGGCGGTTCTTCGGTCATGTAGGCAAAGCAGTCCGCAACCTGCACCATGTTCGCGCAAAGCATCCGGTTGGTCTGCGTCACGGCCTTCGGATTTCCGGTGGTGCCCGACGTGAACAGGAACTTTGCCACCGTATCGGGTCCGATGGCACGGTGGGCGCGACTGACGGCGTCCGTCGGTGTCGTATGCAGCGCGTCGGCCCATGCGGTGACCCGGTGGCTGTCGGCTTGACCGCGCAGGGCGATGACAGGCACGTCGGGCGCAACAGCCCCCCTCAACGCGGGAGAATAGGCCGAAGCATCGTCGACCAGCACCGCGCCGGGCGTGATCTGCGCCATGACCGACGACAGCTTGCCGTAATCTTCTGCAATCAGGGCATAGGCCGGTGCGATGGCCGCCGATGGTATGCCCACATATTGCGCCGACAGTGCCAAAATGGCGTGTTCGAGACTGTTTTCCGACAGGATCGCCAAGGGACGGTCGACTGACAGCCCGGCGTCCAGCAGCCATTGGCCCAGCGCCTTGACGTGATCGAACAGCGCAGCATACGACACCCGCCGCCAGGCGCCGGTCTGATCGCGCTGTGCCATCCACGTCCGGTTTGGCGCGGCCTGCGCCCAGTGCGCGATCCGGTCGGTCAGGCGATCGGGAACGCAGCCGAGTGGATCCAGCCGGTCGATCAAGATGCTGCCGTCGGCCTGTCTGCGCATCCGCAGTTCGGGCTGCCAAAGCGCCACCTTGCCATCGTGTCCACTCACAGTCGCCTCCTCCCCGAGGGCATGAGATAATGTTTACACGGAAACAGTTTCTGCGTAACCTGTCAATCATGCAGCGAGTGGGGCAACGATGGATCAGGCACTGGTAACCTATGAGACAGAGCAGGACGTCGCCGTCCTGACCATGAACCGACCGGAAAAGCGCAACGCCCTGTCAGACCGCGTCATCGACGCACTGGATGCGGGCATTTTGCGCGCACAGCAGGATGCACGTGCCATCGTGATCTGCGGCAACGGCGATCACTTCAGCGCCGGCCTCGATCTGGCGGAACATGCGGTGCGCTCTCCTATCGAGGGGGTGCATCATTCGCGCCGGTGGCACGGTGTATTCGACCGTCTGGAACAGGGCGCAATTCCGGCGTTTGCCGCCCTGCACGGTGCGGTCGTCGGCGGCGGGCTGGAACTGGCGGCGGCCTGTCACGTGCGCGTGGCGGACGAGACGACGTTCTTTGCCCTGCCCGAAGGGACGCGCGGCATCTTTGTCGGCGGCGGCGGATCGGTCCGGGCCGGGCGGTTGATGGGGGTCGCGCGGATGACGGACATGATGCTGACAGGCCGCTCCGTGGATGCCCGGCAGGGCGAGGCGTGGAACCTGTGCCAATATGTCGTGCCCGCCGGAGAGGCCCGCGCCAAGGCCGTGGCCCTTGCCGCAAAGGCGGCGCAGAATGCACCGATGTCAAACTATGCGATCATCAACGCACTGCCCCGGATCAACGACATGGGGCGCAGCGACGGGTTCTTTGTCGAAAGTTTCGTCAGCGCGATGACGGCCAGCTCTCCGGAAGCCGAGGCAAGGCTGCGGGCGTTTCTGGACAAGCGGGCGGCAAAGGTCGCGCGGCCCGAATGAGCGTGACCGAGAAACTCGACCTCGGGCAATTGGGCCAGTCTCTCGGCTTTGCCTTGCGGATGTCCCAGCTTGCCGTGTTCAGTGAATTCTATGCCGCCTTGGGGCAGTTCGGGATGAAGCCGGGTGAATTCTCGATCCTCTATCTTCTGGACCGCAACCCCGACGCGCGGCAGGGCGAGATTGCAGAGCGTTTGCAGATCAAGCGCGCGCACATGACAAAGCTGGTGCGCAGTTTCGAGGATCGGGGGCTGGTCTCGCGCCGGGTTCCGGACGATGATCGACGGGCGGTCCTGCTGCGGCTGACGCCAGAGGGTGAAGCCTTTGTCGCCGATCATGCGGCGGCCTTCTTCGGCTATCACGCGCAGGCTGATGCCGGGCGACTGACGGCGCAAGAACGGACGCAATTGCTGGCGTTATTGCAGAAATTCAGCGGGTTGGAGGCACGCATATGAACATCGACGATCTGGTGGCGATCGACATTCACACCCACGCCGAAGAGCCTTGCTGCGGCACCCGCGACGACGGCTATGACGCCTTTCAGGCAGGGATGGCCAAATATTTCAAGAACCCCGCGGGGGCGGACGGCATGCTGCCGACGGTCCCGCAGACGGCGGCCTACTTTCGCGAACGCAAAATCGGCGCGGTGATCTTTCCGGTGGATGCGGAACGCGAGACGGGATTTCGCCGCTATTCCAACGAAGAGGTCGCGACCCTTTGCGCCGAAAACAACGATATTCTGATCCCCTTCGCAAGCGTCGATCCGCACAAGGGCCGCGCCGGCGCGCGCGAGGTGCGGCGGCTGGTGCGGGACTTTGGCGTGAAAGGCTTCAAATTTCACCCTACGATGCAGGGGTTCTTTCCCAACGACCGCGAGGCTTGCTATGCCGTGCTGGAGGCCTGCGCCGAGGAAGGTGTCATCACCCTTTTCCACACCGGGCAGACGGGTGTGGGTGCGGGCATGCGCGGCGGCATGGGGATGCGACTGAAGTATTCCAATCCGATGCATCTGGACGATGTGGCAGCGGACTTTCCCGACATGCCGATCATCGCGGCGCACCCCAGCTTTCCCTGGCAGGAAGAGGCGCTGGCCGTCGCGACCCACAAGCCGAACGTCTACATCGACCTGTCGGGCTGGTCGCCGAAGTATTTTCCGGACATTCTGGTGAAGTATTGCAACACGATCCTGAAGCACAAAGTGCTGTTCGGATCCGACTGGCCCGCGATCACACCGGACCGCTGGCTGGCCGATTTCGAGAACCTGCCGATCCGCGACGAGGTACGGCCGCTGATCCTGAAGGAGAATGCGCGCAAATTGCTGGGGATGTAAGGCGTGGACTTGTCAGGCTTTGCGGTTGCAAGATGCCTACGGTGAGGCCGTTGCGGAGAGGGCGGGATTTGAGTTTTGTGCCAGATGAAACAGACAGGGCAGGAGCGGGTATGATGGGTGGAACGTTGCCCCCGGTGGATGACGTCACGACGATTGCGCAGTTGGATGTCGATCCCTATCCGATTTACACGCGCATGCGGGCGGAAACGCCAATCGTGCGTGTCGCGTCGGTCAAACGGATCTTTGTGACGAAGGCAGCAGAGTGTCGTGCGGTCAAGGACGATCCGGTAACGTTTTCCAGCGACGATCCCAACACGCCGATGAAGCCCGCGTTCGAGGCGCATACGCTGATGCGCAAGGACGGGGCAGAGCACAAGCGCGAGCGGGATGCGATGATGCCTGCCTTTGGGCCGAAGCCGATCATGCAGGTCTGGCAGCCGCTGTATCGCCAGATTGCGGAAGAATACCTCGATCGGTTGCCCAAGGACGGGATCGTCGATCTGCACCGCGACCTGTCAGAACCGGTAGCCTCGCGCATTCTCGCGCATATCCTCGGGATACCTGAGGCGACGGATGAAGAGATGGCGCGCTGGTCCCAGACCCTGATCGACGGCGCGGGCAATTTTGGATGGCAGGATGCGCCCTTTGCGGCGACGCGGATCGTGAACGCAGAGATGAACGCCCTGTTTGCCCGCGAGGCAGAGCGGCGACGGGCCGCGCCGGATGTCTCGGCCCTGTCGGTGATGGTGAATGCAGATGACCCGATTGACTGGTCGCAGATCGCAGCCAACATCAAGATCGCCATCGGCGGCGGCATCAACGAGCCGCGGGATGCGCTGTCGACCATCGTATATGGCCTGCTCACCAACCCCGAGCAGCTAGCGGCGCTGAAGCAGAGCGGCGACTGGGGGGCGGCCTTCGAGGAAGGCGTCCGCTGGGTCGCACCCATCCAAGTGTCATCGCGGCTGGTGACCACAGACACGGAACTGGGCGGGTATGATATCCCTGCGGGCGATACGGTGATGACGATTCAGGCCAGTGCGAACTGGGACGAGGATATCTATGACCACCCAGAGCGGTTCGACGTGTTCCGCAGCGTGACCCACCATCAGTCCTTTGGCTTTGGTCCGCATCACTGCGCGGGGGCACATATCTCTCGCCGGACGGTGGGGGCCGTCATGTTGCCTATGCTATTCGAGCGGTTTCCCAACATGACGCTGCCTGATCCATCCGTTGTGCAATGGCGCGGGTTCGGATTTCGTGGGCCGATCAACCTGCCGGTACGGCTGGGCGGCTGATCTGCGACAGAAACCGGCGGCCCGAAATGGCGATGCCGTCGGTGATGTCGTTCAGGATCGCATCGCCCAGCATCGGGCCGTCACGGCGACGCAGCGCGTCAAGGATCTGGCGGTGACGGTCCTGCACATAGTACTTCAGACCCTGATCCACGACCTGACGCTGAAACGGGCCAAGTTGCAGCCAGATGCTCTCGACCACGGGCATCGTCGTCTGGTGCGGATTCACCGTGTAAAGGCGGCGGTGAAAGGCCTGATTATACGCCGTCACCCCCATCTGGTCCCCCGCCGCAATAGCCGCGTCGACGCGGCTGTCGAGGTCGGCCATATCGGCGATCGCAACATCGGAGACATAAGGCAGCGCGCGGCGGGCGGCATGCACCTCGACCGTGATGCGCAGCGACAGGATCTCCTCGAACTTCTGGGCGGTCATCGCGGGAATACGCATGCGGCGGTTTTCAAGGACCTCGATCGCATGTTCGGACGACAGACGGCGCACCGCCTCTCGGACCGGTGTCTGACTGCAGCACAGGGCGTCAGCAAGGCCCTGCAGAGTCAGCGTCGTATCCGGAGCAAATACCCCTGTCATGATCGCGGCGCGCAGGCGCTGATAGACGCCTTCATGATCGGACGTGCCGGGCGGCAAGGTGATCGCGGGAATATCGGTCATGGGGTGCGCTTTTCCGAAGGTACGCCACAGCTTAGCAAACAGGCGCGTTGACACAACAAAAATATGATCATATTCTGGTTTTAGTTATCAAATTTTCGGAAAGCCATTTGACATGGACTACGCGCCCCACCTGAAATGGCTGAACGAACAAACCGATATCGAAAACATCTTTGCCTGCATCTGCGATCTGAACGGCACATTGCGGGGCAAACGCGTTGACGTGGGACAGGCCGAAAAGATCCTGAACGGGTCGGTCAGGATGCCGTTGTCGCTGGCCGGTCTGGACATCTGGGGCGAGGATATCGAGGTCAGCGCGCTGGTCTTCGAGACGGGCGATGCGGATGGCGTCTGCCAGTATACCGGGCGTGGCATCCTGCCGATCAACTGGACATCGCGCCCCACCGCGCTGATCCCGCTCACGCTGTATAACGAGGACGGCCGCCCGTTCATGGGCGATCCGCGCCATGCCCTGGACGCTGTCGTCAAGCGCTATGCCGAAAAGGGCCTGACGCCTGTCGTGGCGACGGAACTAGAATTCTACCTCGTCGATCCGACCGAGACGATCCCGCTGCCCCCACTGTCCCCGGTGACAGGCAAGCGTCTGGACAGCGACGGCGCGCTGTCGCTGGACGAGCTGGAGCATTTCGACGAATTCCTCAACGACGTCTACGCGGCGTGCTATGCGCAGGGTATCCCCGCGGACAGCGCCATTTCCGAGAACGGCGCGGGCCAGTTCGAGATTAACATGCGCCATGTCGGCGATGCCCTGCGGGCCGGTGACGACGCCGTGCTGTTCAAGCGGCTGGTCCGGGGGATCGCGCGCAAGCACGGCTTTGCCGCGACCTTCATGGCGAAGCCCTATGGCGACCGGGCCGGCAGCGGATTTCATGTCCACTTCAGCCTTGAAGATGCGGACGGCAACAATGTCTTTGACAACGGCGGCGAAGAAGGCACGCCGATCATGATGCACGCGGTCGCTGGACTGCTGCATACGATGCAGGAAAATGCGCTGGTCTTTGCGCCGCACGAAAATTCGTTCCGCAGGCTGCTGCCCGGAACACATGCGCCGTCGTCGGTGGCCTGGGGCTATGAAAACCGCACCGTCGCCGTGCGGATTCCCGGCGGTCATCACAAGGCGCGCCGGATCGAGCATCGTGTCGCCGGGGCGGATGCGAACCCGTATCTCGTGCTCGCCTCCATCCTCGGCGGTGCCTTGCTGGGGATCGAAGGCGCGTGGGAGCCGACGAAAGCCCTCGTCGGTGATGCCTACGCGCAGGAAAAGGAACTCGCGCACCTGCCGCTGGACTGGGCGACCGCGATTCAGGCGTTCAAGAACGGCGCGCATATCCAGTCGATCTATGCCCCGCGCCTGCAGCGGATGCTGGTGGACTGCAAGCGGCAGGAACAGCACCGGTTCAACCGCCACGTCACCGAATTCGAATACGACACCTATCTGGAGACCGTGTGATGACCACGACCCATCCCTACGCCGGGACCGGCGCGCACACCGGCAGCTACTATGCGGCCTCGGCCAACCCCTCGCCCGACCGGCCCGCGCTGCAGGGCAACGTCGATGCTGACATCTGCGTGGTTGGAGCGGGTTATTCCGGTCTGTCGACGGCACTGCATCTGGCTGAAAAGGGCTACTCTGTCGTCATCGTCGAAGGCGCCCGCGTCGGCTGGGGTGCCTCTGGCCGCAATGGCGGGCAGATCGTCAACGGGCTGAACGCGTCGCTGCAGACGATCGAGCGGCGCTATGGCAAGGATACCGCCACATTCGTCGCCGGGATCGTGCAGGAAGGCGGCGAGATCATCCGAAGCCGCGTCGCGCAATACGACATCCAGTGCGACCTCAAGCCAAACAACGTCTTCGTCGGACTGACCGACGCCCACATGAAAGAGCTGGAGGCGCGGCAAGCGCTGTGGCGCAGCTACGGGATCGACAATCAGGTGATGCTGGACCGCGACCAGCTGCGCAAGCATGTAAATTCGGACATCTACGCTGGCGGACTGATGGACAAGACCGGCGGGCATATGCACCCGCTGAACCTTGCCCTTGGCGAAGCGGCGGCGTTCGAGTCGCTGGGCGGCGTGATCTATGAAATGTCGCCAATCCTGTCGGCGGACACCCATGCGCCGCGCCCGGTGGTCAAGACCGCGCAGGGTCAGGTCACCTGCAAGACACTGGTGCTGTGCGGCAATGCCTATCTGGGCCACGCGGTGCCCGATCTGGAACCGCGCGTCATGCCGGTCAGCACACAGGTCATGGCGACGGAGCCTTTGGACCCGGCTGTAGCGGCAGAGCTGATGCCCGGCGACGATTGCATCGAGGATATCCGCTACATCCTCGACTACTACCGTCTGAGCGCTGACAAGCGGATGCTGTTCGGCGGCGGCACGGTCTATGGCGGTGCAGATCCAGCGGACATCAAGGCCAAGCTGAAGAAGAACATGGACAAGGTCTTTCCGTCGCTGAAGAACGTCAAGATCGACTATGCTTGGTCTGGCAATTTTGCCCTGTCGTTCAGCCGGGTGCCGCAGATGGGGCGGCTCGGCGACAACACCTATTACGCGCACGGCTATTCTGGCCACGGCGTGACCGGGTCACACCTGTTCGGCCGTATCCTGAGTGAGGCGATCGATGGCGACCTGAGCCGGTTTGATGTCTTCGCCGGGCTGAAATGGTATCCCTTCCCCGGCGGCCGGGCGTTGCGCGTGCCCTATTCCGTCATGGGATCATGGTACTACGGCATCCGGGACAAATTGGGCCTCTAGACCCGGCGCAGAGGGTAAACACGTCAGCCCGATTTGATGCTTTGAAGCACGACAACAAGACTGCGCGGGCGATGGACGGGTGCGCCCGGTCGGCGTCCATCGCGACTGTTGCTGGTGCTTCGATATCTGCCCTCCGTCGACTTCCGCCCGCACTGTGCGGGCCATGCCAGGCTGTTATCGCGCCATGACGACGGGCGCTGTCGCCTCAGCCGACCCGCAAGGGTCGGCGGCCTAGGCGTTGCCGAAAAGCCAGCGATACAGCCTATTACGATCCGCGCGCTAATTTCGGCGCGTTTTGACATGCAATGACGCTATCACCGGGCGACCGGCCACTATTTTTCGGACCGGATCGATTTGACTTTGGTTTTGAAAGGTTGCCCGTTGCTGTCGTCATTTCCTCGCCTCATCGGCGTCATGCTGTGCATCGCGGCCCTGCCAGCGGCCACCACAGCCGAAACACCGAAATCTGCCGTTCAGCTGACCATCGACGACGGCATGTCGCAAAGCACGGTGTCCGATATCCTGCAAGCCGACGACGGGCGCATGTGGTTCGCCACGGGCGACGGCCTCAGCCTTTATGACGGCGTGAACTTTGCCTACGTCTATCGCACGCCGGACCAGTCCGTGGGGCTTGCGAACAACTACACATCGGCACTGGCACGCGACACGGCGGGAAATATCTGGGTGGCGAGCCTTGGTGGCGGCCTTGCGATCTTTGATCAGGATGCGGTACCGCTTGCCCGGGCGCAGTCGCCACAAGGACTGATCGCATCGGACGAAGTCTTTGGCATCGCTGCGGGGGCGGACGGCGTGATCTGGGTCGCGGACGGCGGCGGCGCGTCGGCCCTTCGGCTGACCGGTGGGTCGGTCGCGGATGCAGCGCCGCCGAGAGCGGGTCTGGACCGTCTGGTGGATCTGTCCCTGCGCAGCGTCATCGTGACACGCGACGGGCGCGTCTACTTTGGCGCCGACGGGCAGGGTTTGTACCGACTGGATCCGGCCAGCGGCGCGCTGGACCATTGGGACGCGTCCAACAGCGCCCTGACCGGCACCGTGCTGCTGGATCTGCTGGAAGACACGACAGGCCAGATCTGGATCGCGACAGAGGACGACGGCGCCTTTCGCCTGACCCCCGACACCGGCATCATCGACACGCCTGTCACGCTGCCAGACAGCGATGTCGAAACCGTGGCGCAGGGGCAGGACGGGCGGTTGTGGTTTGGCACGTGGTCGGCGGGGGTCTTCGTTCTTCATCCCACAACAGGCGCGCTGGAAAACTACCGCACCCGCCCCGGTGTGCGCCAGCGGCTGAGCAGCGACACCATCGTCGCCCTGACGCCCGGCGCCTTGGGACGGATGTGGATCGGCACCTATGACAACGGCGCCAGCAGCGTGTCCCAGACCGATGATCTGTTTCAGACCTATTTCCCCCTCGGCGCCGGCAACGCCACGCCCGGTGCCAGCATGATCTGGGCACTGGCGGGTGGATCCGGCGATACGCTTTGGGTGGGCAGCATGGGGGGTCTGCTGAAACTCGATCGCGCCACGCAGACCCTGACGACCGTCGATCTGGGTGCGGAAGAGGCTGACGTCCGCGCCATCCTCGCTGAGGGCGACACGCTGACCGTAGCCCTGCGCGGACGCGGATTGCTGCAACGGGTGGGCGATGGGCCCTGGCAGCCGGTCACGGACCCCGACGGGCAGCCGGTCGCCCCAGACGCCTTCATCCGGTTGTTGCTGCGCGCCCGCGACGGGACCCTGTGGATCGGCACCCACGACGGCGTCTACCACGTGGGCGCTGATTTTGCCTTGCTGGACCACTACACCGTCGACACAGGTCTGCCGCACCAGCGGACCCGCAGCCTGACGCAGGGACCTGACGGGACGATCTGGATCGGGACCAGTGGCGGGCTCAGCCGCTGGACGCAGGACAGTGGCACGGTCACGCTCTTTGCCGGCGATGACCTTCTGCCGGACACGGATGTCCGCGCGCTATGGCAAGAGGCGCCCGGGGCGCCTCTATACGTCGGCACCCAGTCAGGGCTTGTGATCCTTGACCCGCAGACCCGCGCCGTCCGTACCTTTGGCCGGGCCGAAGGGCTGCCGAACGAGACCATCTACAAGATCATTCCCGATACGCAGGGGGCCCTGTGGATCACCACGAACAACGGCCTCGCCCGGCTGGACCGGGCGACGGAGGCGGTGAATGTATTCCGCGCCTCTGACGGGTTGCAGGGGGCAGAGTTCAATTTCAACGCAGGGGTTGCGCTGGCGGATGGCACCCTTGCCGTGGGCGGCATCAACGGGTTTTCCCTGTTCGATCCCGCAGCCATGGCGACAGACCGGGTGCCGCCACGGGTCACCGCCCGCTGGTCGCCGGCACCTGACGCAACGCTGGTGGCGCCGCTTGGACTGACCGTCGGCATCCGGGTGGTTCAATATGACAAACCCGCCGACAATGCCCTGCGCTGGCGGCTGCGCCCGGTCGAGGAGGAATGGCGGCAGGCAGCGGGCGTCGTTCATGCACTGCGCTATGACAAGCTGCCAGCGGGGCGTTATACCCTTGAATATCAAGGGCTGTCGGCGGCGCGGCAATCCAGCGCCGTGATGACGGTTCCGTTTCGCGTCCTGCCGCCGCTGTCACAGACCTGGTGGGCGTATCTGGCGTATGGACTGGCGCTGGTGGCACTCTTCATGGCGCTGCTGAGGCTGCGCACACGGCGGATCGTCGCCCGCAACAGCGAACTGGAAAGCGCCGTCGCCGCCAAGACGGCAGAACTCGCCGCACAGAACGCCCTGCTGGCCGATGGCGCCCGCGCCCGCGCCGCCTTCTACGCCCGCACCGCGCACGAAATCCGCACGCCCCTGTCCCTGATCCGCGCACCTCTCGCAAACGCTTTGCTGGTTCCGGGATTGCCCGACAGGGCGGCACAGCTGATCCGACTGGTGGCACAGGCTGCGACACGCATGACAGAACTGACCCGCAGCATGGACCGGGCCGCCGCGACCTCTACCGGGCTAGGGCTGGGCCAGACGACGCTAGATCTGACGGCGTTCGTGCAGCCGATCGTGGCTTATTATCAGGATCTCGCCACCGAACGGGGACTGGTCTGGCAGGCACAGACCGACGTCGCCGGGGCCGTCACGCTGGACGGGGCCGCACTGGACGCCCTGCTGCACAACCTGATGTCCAATGCGGCACGTCACACGCCGCAAGGCGGCAACGTCACTGTCAGCATCGTCGCCACCGACAGCGCAATCCGCATCACCGTCAGCAACGACGGCGCGCTGCCCGCGACCGAGGCGGCGGCCCTGCGTGACATCGAAAGCGATGATTCCACGCCGATCGCCACGCGGGGCGTCGCGATCATCGGTCAGTCCCTGCGTCGGTTGCAGGGGCAGATTGACGTCACCTCGGAACACCGGACGACGATCGCCGTAACCCTGCCCGTTGATCGTATCCAGCCAGAGGATGACACCGGCGTCGCCGATCCGCGCCCCGCCACCGCGCCGGATGCGGCAGAAATCCTCGTCGTCGAAGACGACGCCGACCTGCGCCGGTTTTTGCAGGACATGCTGACTGCGGCCGGTCCGGTGCGCGCCGTGGGATCGCTGGCGGCCGCCCGGCGGGCCATCGACCGGAACCTGATCCGACTGGTGCTGTGCGATGCCATGCTGCCCGACGGTCGCGCGTTCGACTTTGCACAAAGCCTGAAATCCGACCCCACGACCGACCATATCACGGTGATCTTTCTGACCGCGCTGCAGGATGACGACGCAATGCAGGCGGGACAGGCGGCCTGGGCTGACGATTACATCACCAAGCCCTTCGATCCGGCCGATCTGCTGCAGCGTGTCCACCTGCGCCTGCGCGCGGCCGAGCGGGTCCGGACCCGGACAGAGGCCGCCATCGGGGCGTCGGATGCGCGCGGCGCTGTCGACGTCGATGCGGCGCCATTCGACCAGCGACTGATGGACCGGTTCGAGGCGTTCCTCGCAGACAACCTCTCGGACCCCGACGCGACGGTTGCGGCCGCGGCAGAGGCCTGCGGCGTCAGTGCGCGGATGCTGCAGCGCAAGCTTGATGCCCTGTTTGGCCAATCCTTCACCGACCTGCTGACCGCACGGCGGATGGCGCAGGCAACCCTTTTGCTGCGCCGCGGCGATCACAGTGTGGCAGAGGTGGCCACAGCCTGCGGATACAGAAATCTTTCGAGCTTTTCCCGCAGGTTCCGCGCCTATTATGGCAGGTCCCCCAGCACCTTAGCGCAGGACCAGTGACGCGTGATCCGTGCCACACGCGCCATCATTTTGCACAGCGTGCCAAAATAACGACGCGACCAGCAAAAACTCGACTGCAAGCTGCAGGCTGCTTTATCGCGTGACCATCGGTTGTGTTCAGACGCCGTATTGCGGTGCCGGAACGGGGCAGGAGTGCGGAGGGTGGCGTGGCTGAAAAGTCCACGGCGCGGCGATCCAAGCGGCGCTTCGGGTCGAAGGTTCGAGCATTTTAAAAAGCTATTCAACGATCTCTCATATTTCGCAAAAGCCCTGCCGACCAAAAGTCGGCGGGGCTTATTTTTCATGAAGAAGGCCACGCTGAACCACACCTCTCGCTTTGCCGCAGGAACGATGCGCGCCTTGACGCCGATCAGATGACCCTTAGGTGGTCGCGCCGAATGCAAAGCGGTCAGGGCGGATCATCCATGGGTCTTGTTGGTATATTCCTGTCTCTCGGGCTGCTGATGTTTCTGGCCTATCGCGGGATCAACGTTTTGATCCTTGCCCCGCTTCTGGCGCTTCTGGCGGCGCTGCTTGCGGGCGGCATTCCGCTTCTTGCGACCTATACCCAAGTCTTCATGCCGGCGCTTGGCGACTACCTTCTGACGTTCTTTCCGCTGTTCCTGTTGGGCGCGATCTTTGGCAAGCTGATGGCAGATTCAGGATCGGCGCGCACCATTGCCGAATGGTTCACGGACAAGATGGGGGCCGGTCAGTCGATCGCCGCCGTCGTCCTGGCCTGCGGCGTGCTGACCTATGGCGGCGTGTCGCTTTTCGTCGTGGCCTTTGCCGTCTACCCCATCGGCAATGCCCTGTTCCGGCGGTCGAATACGCCCAAGCGGCTGTTACCGGCGGCGCTGGCCCTGGGGTCCTTCACCTTTACCATGACGGCCTTCCCCGGCACGCCTGCGATCCAGAACGCCATTCCCATGCCCTATTTCGGCACGACGCCCTTTGCCGCCCCGTTCTATGGCACCGCAGCGGGTCTGGGCATGATGATCTTCGGCATCATTTGGCTGAACCGGCGCCGCGCGAAGGCGAACGCCAACGGCGAAGGCTATGGCGACCACGCAAGGACCGAAGCGGACGAGAACGCACAGGACCGCGTGCAGCCCGGCATGGGCGTGGCGATCCTGCCTGTTGTGACAGTCATCGTGTTGAATGCCCTGTTCACCTATGTCGTCATCCCCGGCATGGACGCGACCTATCTGGCGCAGGACACCTACGGCGCCGTGACCCTGAACGACGTCAAGGGGATCTGGGCCATCATCGCGTCCCTCATCCTCGCGATCCTGCTGTGCACCGCGCTGAACTGGTCACGCTTCCGCAACCTGCAGGACAGCTACAACAGCGGCACGATGGGGTCGCTGCTGCCGGTCTTCAATACCGCGTCAGAGGTCGGCTATGGTGCCGTCATCGCGTCGCTTCCGGCCTTTGCGATCATCCGGGACGCGGTGCTGGGGATTTCGTCCAACCCCCTGATCTCTGCTGCCATTGCGACCAATGTGCTGGCTGGCATCACGGGGTCCGCGTCGGGCGGCATGTCCATTGCGCTGGAAACGCTGGGCGACCAGTTCATGCAGAACGCACAGGCGGCCGGCATCGCGCCCCAGATCATGCACCGTGTTGTCGCGCTGTCCTCCGGCGGCTTTGACGCGCTGCCGCACAACGGCGCCGTCATCACGCTGCTGGCGATCACGGGCCTGACCCACAAACAAAGCTATGCCGATATTTTCGTTGTTGCGGTCATGATCCCCTTCAGCCTGACGGTCGCTGTCATCGTCGCGGCTTCCCTGACGCTGGGCTGATCAGGCAGACCTCGTCCTGTGGTGAAGAGGCCAGCACCGGACGGTTCAGGACGGACGCATGGCTGCCGATCTGCGCGAACAGAAAGCGGCGCACCGCCTGTTCCCGCGGCGCCGCATGCACGTCGCGGTGGCAGTTCAGCCAATAGCTGCGCCGCAGCCGCACCACATCACCCAGCACCGGTTGCAACCCCGGATCGCGGGCGCCGATGAAATGCGGCAGCACGCACAGCACCAGCCCCTCCTGCGCCGCCGCCTGCTGGTTGAAAATGCTGGAGCTTTTGAAGATCGGCCGCAGGCGGGGATGAACGTCGCCCAGATAATCAAGGCCGGGGGCATAGATCATGTCCTCGATATAACCGCCGAAGGGATGATCCAGCAGGTCCGCGCGGGTCCGGATCGGGGCGGCCTGCGCCAGATAGGACGGCGCGCCATAGACCCCCAGCGTGTAGTCCGTCAGCTTTTCACTGACAAAGGTGCTGGCCTTCACCGGGTCGAGGGTGATCGACATCTCGGTCTCGCGCCGCGACAGGGAAATGATCTGCGGCAAGGCGATCAGTTCCAGCGCGATGCCGGGAAAATGTTTCACGAATGCAGACAGCATGCACTGGCTGAAGTAGCTGCCGAACCCTTCGGGTGTGGCGATCCGCATCAGGCCCTGTTGCAAGGGCTCCTCTCCGGCCAGATCGGCGCGCAGCTGGTTGGCCTGCGCGGCCATGCCTTGGGCTGAGACGATCAGCGCGCGGCCGTGGGCCGTCAATTCGTAGCCCTTCGGATTACGCTCGAACAGGCGCAGCCCCAGCGCCCCTTCCAGCCGGTCGATGCGCCGCGACACCGTGACATGGCTGGTGCGCAACTGCCGGGCGGCGGTCGTCAACTGCCCTGTGTCAGCCACGGCCAGAAAGAACCTCAGGTCGTCCCACGTGAAATCGGACATGTTTGCGGTAACATCCCTATCTGTTCGAAAACGTACAAAACATTTACGGATTAGTTGGTTTCTGAACACTTGTGTCAATCTTAATTTGCTGTAACCCTGCGCCCAACAGATCCACTGAGGAGAGGATCTGGCAGATCATTCAGAGCCACGACAGCCCCGCAGGCGAAGGTTTCGCCCCTCGGGTCAGCGTAAGCCGTGGCACTGTGCACAACAGGGAGAGAGATATGAACAAACTTATCATGACCACCGCGCTGGTCGCGGCCAGCGCCGCACCGGCCTTCGCGCAAGAGGTGTCCGACAACGTCGTCAAGATCGGCATCCTGAACGACCAGTCCGGCGTCTACGCCGACTTCGGCGGCAAGGCATCCTACGAGGCGGCTCTGATGGCGGTCGAGGATTTCGGCGGCACAGTCCTGGGCCAGCCGATCGAGGTCGTGACCGCCGACCACCAGAACAAGGCCGACATCGCATCGAACATCGCGCGCCAGTGGTACGACACCGAACAGGTCGACGCGATCATGGAACTGACGACGTCTTCCGTGGCCCTCGCCGTGCAGGCGCTGTCCAAGGACGCCGACAAGATCACCATCACCACCGGTGCCGCAACGACGGAACTGACCGGCGCGCAGTGCTCGCCCAACGGCTTCCACTGGGCCTATGACACCCACGCGCTCGCAGTCGGCACCGGCGGCGCGCTGGTCGATCAGGGCGGCGACACCTGGTTCTTCCTGACTGCCGACTACGCCTTCGGCTACTCGCTGGAAGAGCAGACGACCGAGTTCGTCGAATCCAAGGGCGGCTCCGTCGTGGGCTCCGTGCGTCACCCGCTGACGAACCCCGACTTCTCCAGCTTCCTGCTGCAAGCACAGGCGTCGGGCGCCAAGGTCATCGGTCTGGCCAACGCCGGTCTGGACACCCAGAACGCGATCAAGCAGGCGTCCGAGTTCGGCATCGTCCAAAGCGGTCAGCGTCTGGCGGCCCTGCTGTTCACACTGGCAGAGGTCAACGGTCTGGGACTTGAGGCCGCACAGGGCCTGAGCCTGACGGAATCCTTCTACTGGAACCGTGACGAGGCATCGGCCGAGTTCGGCAACCGCTTCATGGAACGGACCGGCGTCATGCCGAACATGGTGCAGGCCGGCACCTATTCCGCCGTGTTGCAGTATCTGAAAGCCGTCGATGCGGCTGGGACGGACGCAACCGAAGCCGTGTCCGCCAAACTGCACGAAATGCCCGTGGACGACGTCTTCGCCCAAGGCGGCACCGTCGGCGCGAACGGACGTCTCTACAAGGACGTCTACCTGATGGAAGTGAAGAAGCCCGGCGACAGCGATATTCCGTGGGACTACTACAACGTCCTGCAGACGATCCCCGGCGATCAGGCCTACATCTCGCCCGAAGACAGCGGTTGCCCGCTGGTCAACGGCTGATCGGGTCGGATCGATGCAAGCCATGCCTGTGACATCACAGGACCAGCCGCGGGTGGTGTTATCCGCCCGCGGCCTCGGCAAGGATTTCGCCGGGTTCACCGCCGTCAACGGGGTGGACCTTGACGTCGAACACGCGCGCATCCACGCGCTGATCGGCCCCAACGGTGCGGGCAAGACAACGGTTTTTAACCTGTTGACGAAGTTCCTGCAACCGACCCGCGGCAAGATCATGCTGCTGGATCAAGATATTACCAAGGTCAAACCCGACAAGATCGCCCGCATGGGCCTTGTGCGGTCGTTCCAGATCTCTGCGGTGTTTCCGCATCTGACGGTATTGGAAAACGTCCGCATCGCCCTGCAACGACCCAACAAGCTGGCCACGCAATTCTGGCTGCCCCTGTCGTCCCTCGACCGGCTGAACCCGCGGGCAGAGGAGCTGATCGCGGACCTTGGCCTGACACAATACCGCGACACCCGCGCGACGGATCTGTCCTATGGCCGCAAGCGCGTGCTGGAAATCGCGACAACGCTGGCGCTGGACCCCAAGGTCCTGCTGCTGGACGAACCGATGGCCGGCATGGGCGGCGAAGACGTTGCCACCGTGGCCGGGATCATCGCGGATGTCGCGAAAACCCGCGCCGTGCTGATGGTCGAACACAACTTGTCCGTCGTGGCCGACATCGCCCACCACGTCACGGTCCTGCAGCGGGGCGAAATCCTCGCCTCTGGCGATTACGAGACCGTATCGCAGAACCCGCAGGTCCGCACCGCCTACATGGGCACGGAGGATTAGATGGCACCCCTTCTGAACGTTGCCGGGCTGCAGGCCTGGTACGGCGAAAGCCACATCCTGCACGGCGTCGACCTGCATGTGAACGCAGGCGAGACGATTTGCATCCTGGGCCGCAACGGCATGGGCAAGACGACCACGCTGCGGTCGATCATGGGCATCCTGTCGAAACGCACCGGCAAGATCGAATTCGACGGCACCGACCTGATGTCGGTCGCGCTGCACAAGACGGCCCGCGCCGGCGTCGGTTTCGTACCAGAGGAACGGGGCATCTTCTCGACCCTCTCGGTGCAGGAAAACCTGATGCTGCCGCCAAAGGTCGCCGACGGCGGTATGTCGGTGGACGAGATCTACACCCTGTTCCCGAACCTGAAGGAACGTCGCAATTCGCCCGGCACCAAGCTGTCGGGCGGCGAGCAGCAGATGCTGGCGATGGCGCGCATCCTGCGCACCGGTGCGAAATGCCTGCTACTGGACGAGCCGACCGAAGGCCTCGCCCCGGTCATCATCCAGGCGATCGGCGACGTGCTGCGCGAACTCAAGACACGTGGCATGACCGTGGTGCTGGTCGAACAGAACTTTCGGTTCGCGTCCAAGGTCGCGGACCGCTTTTACGTCATGGACCACGGCCAGATGGTCGCGGAATTCCCGGTCGGCGATCTGCCGAACCAGATGACGATGCTGAACGAAACACTGGGGGTCTGACGATGACGACGATTTTCGGCTACCCGCTGGTGGTCTGGATGGGACAGCTGCTGCTGGGCCTGATCAACGGATCATTCTACGCGATGCTGTCGCTGGGCCTTGCGGTGATCTTCGGCCTGCTGCGGGTCATCAACTTTGCCCATGGCGCGCTTTACATGCTGGGCGCCTTCGTCGCCCTACTGATGGCGACGCATCTTGGCATCAACTATTGGTTCGCGCTGGTCCTCGCCCCGCTGGTCGTGGCGGCGGGCGGTGCTGTCGTGGAACGCACGATGCTCTCGCGCCTCTACAAGCTGGACCCGCTCTATGGTCTGCTGTTCACCTTTGGCTTGGCGCTGCTGATCGAAGGCACGTTCCGCTACTTCTTCGGTGCCTCCGGCCAGCCCTACGCGGTGCCGGCGGCACTGGCGGGCGGCATGAACCTCGGCTTCATGTTTCTGCCGATCTATCGCGGCTGGGTCATCGTCGCGTCCCTCGTCGTCTGCCTCGCCGTCTGGCTGCTGATCGAGAAGACCAAGCTCGGGTCCTACCTGCGCGCCTCGACCGAAGATCCGGTGCTGGTGCAAAGCTTCGGCGTGAACGTGCCGCTGCTGCTGACGCTGACCTATGCACTGGGGGCCGGCCTTGCGGGCTTTGCCGGTGTGCTGGCCGCGCCGATCTATCAGGTGTCGCCGCTGATGGGCACGAACATCATCATCATCGTCTTCGCCGTCGTCGTCGTCGGCGGCATGGGGTCGATCCTTGGCGCCATCATCACCGGTTACCTGCTGGGCATCGCCGAGGGCCTGACCAAGGTCATCTACCCCGAGGCATCGAACATCGTGATCTTCGTCATCATGGCGATCGTGCTGATCCTGCGCCCGGCGGGCCTGTTCGGAAAGGACACCTGACATGACCGACGCGACACACACCCCAGAGGCAACCGTCAGCGGCGCGCGCCACGTCCGCACCGTCATGCTGGCGGCGATCCTGATCTTCCTGATCGCCGCACCCTTCCTGTTCTACCCGATCTTCGTGATGAAGATCCTGTGCTTCGCCCTCTTTGCGGCGGCGTTCAACCTGCTGCTGGGCTACACCGGCTTCCTGTCCTTCGGTCACGCGGCCTTCTTTGGCGGGGCGGCCTATTTCACCGCCCATGCGATGAAGGAATGGGGCGTCACGCCCGAAATCGGCATCCTGATCGGAGTCGTGGGCGCCGCGTGCCTTGGCCTGATCATCGGCCTGATCGCGATCCGCAGGCAGGGCATCTATTTTGCCATGATCACGCTGGCGCTCAGCCAGATGTTCTTTTTCTACTGCGTCCAGTCCGCCTGGACGCATGGTGAGGACGGCATTCAGTCCGTGCCACGCGGGCATTTGTTCGGCATCATCGACCTGAACGTGACGACGAACATGTATTTCTTCGTCCTCGCAGTCTTCCTGATCGGCATCGCGATCATCTGGCGTTTCGTCAACTCGCCCTTCGGCATGATCCTCAAGTCGATCCGCGAAAACGAGCAGCGCACCGTGTCGCTCGGCTATGCCGTCGACCGTTACAAGCTTGGCGCCTTTGTCATGTCCGCTGCCCTTGCGGGGCTGGCGGGTGGCCTCAAGGCGATCGTGTTCGAATTCGCGACCCTGACCGATGTGGCCTGGCAAATGTCGGGAGAGGTCATCCTGATGACCCTCTTGGGCGGCATCGGCACGATGATCGGTCCCGTCGTGGGGGCCAGCCTTGTCGTCACGCTGCAGAACGAGCTCGCGACGTCGGACTTCCCGGTCACCATCGTGACCGGCCTTGTCTTCATGGCCTGCGTGCTGCTGTTCCGCCGCGGTCTGGTCGGCGAATTCTATGCGTCCCGCCTGGGCCGCAAGCTGGGTTTCCGGCCCGAGCAATAGGACAACGTCATGGACACCTACGATTACATCATCATTGGCGCGGGCAGCGCCGGATGCGTGCTGGCTAACCGCCTATCGGAGGACCCGAAAAACAAGGTTCTGCTGCTGGAGGCCGGCGGCAACGACAACTACCACTGGGTGCACATTCCGGTCGGCTACCTTTACTGCATCGGCAATCCGCGCACGGACTGGCTGTATAACACGCAGGCCGAGGCAGGCCTGGGTGGCCGGTCGCTGATGTATCCGCGCGGCAAGGTGCTGGGCGGGTCATCCTCGATCAACGGCATGATCTACATGCGCGGTCAGGCGCGTGATTACGATCAGTGGCGGCAGATGGGCTGCACCGGCTGGGGCTGGGACGACGTGCTGCCGCTGTTCAAGGCGCAAGAGAACCACCACAAGGGCGACACGGACCTGCACGGCGCGGGCGGCGAATTGGACGTGGCCCCCGCCCGCGTCCGCTGGGACGTGCTGGACGCTTTTCTGGAGGCCGCGCAGCAGCAGGGCATCCCTCGTACCCATGACTTCAACGGTGGCGACAACGAAGGCGGCGGCTATTTCGAAGTCACCCAGCGCAAGGGCCTGCGGTGGAGTGCCACGAAGGCCTTTCTGCGCCCGGCGATGAAGCGACCGAACCTGCGGGTGATGACCGGCGCACAGGTGGCGCATCTGACGATTGCGGAAGGCCGCGTGACCGGTGTGGCCTTCGACCACGAAGGGCAGCGCAAGACCGTCCTCGCCCGCCGTGAAACGGTGCTCAGCGCCGGGGCCATCGGGTCGCCACAGATCCTCGAACTGTCCGGTATCGGTCAGGCGGAGCGTCTGTCGAATGCGGGGATCACACCGGTTCTGGATCGTGCCCAAGTGGGCGAGAACCTGCAGGATCATCTGCAACTGCGCATGATCTTTAAGGTCAGCGGCGTGAAAACCCTGAACGAGGTAGCCAGCACGATGCTTGGCAAGGCCGGGATCGCGCTGGAATACCTGTTGAAACGATCAGGTCCGATGTCGATGGCCCCCAGCCAGTTGGGGATCTTCACCCGGTCGGGCCGTGAAAAGGACACGGCAGATCTTGAATACCACGTGCAGCCCGTTTCGCTGGACAAGTTTGGCGACGCGGTCCACCCCTTTCCTGCGATGACCGCCAGCGTCTGCAACCTGCGCCCCGAAAGCCGTGGGTCGGTGCACCTGACCAGCCCGGAACCCGGTGCGGCCCCGGCGATTCGCCCCAACTATCTGTCGACCGAAGGCGACCGCCGCGTCGCCGCCCAGTCGGTCCGGCTGACGCGTCAGATCGCGGCACAGCCCGCCTTTGCAAAATACAAACCCGAAGAATACCGCCCCGGCCCCGCCTACCAGACTGAAGACGACCTGCAGCGTGCGGCAGGGGAAATCGGGACGACGATCTTTCACCCCGTCGGCACCTGCCGCATGGGCGACGATCCCGACAGCGTCGTGGACACACGCCTGCGGCTGCGCGGTCTGCGGGGACTGCGTATCGTCGACGCCTCGATCATGCCGACGATCACGTCGGGCAATACGAATGCACCCACCATGATGATCGCGCAAAAGGGCTGCCGCGATGATTCTGGAGGATGCCTTGGCGCAGACCGCCTGACCGGTCGCAGCCATCCGGCGCAGCGGCTCGCACATCATTGGTGGCCCAGCTGTGACCGCAGGTGGCGTGTGATTTTCACCGGGGCGTCGATAGACGCCATGGTGCGCGCCTACCGCCTGAACACGGGCAAGGAGCTTTGGTCCGTTCAGGACATGGCGCCGGCCGTCGCCAACCCAGCTGTCTACGCGTATCGGGCCGGAAATGCGTGGCCTTTGTCGGAGGCGGCAATTCGATCTGGAAGGATCAAGTCGGCGATCAGGTGGCGGTTTACGCGCTGCCGCAGGACTGAGCCGTTATAGTCATGGCAAAAGCGCGCCCGCGTGATCGCGGGCGCGCTATGTGAATTGCAATCGTTCTGATGTGACGCACAGGGCGCCTGCCAGACCGTGATCGGCATTCGTCCTAGTCTTGCTCAATCCCTTAAGGCTCCGGCAGGCAGGCCCCCGGTTGGTCCCTGGGTTCCGCCGCAAGCCGTCAGCTTGCGGGCATTGACGACACGCCGACCTGCGCCGGGCGTAAGAGCCGATCGTGCAACATGAAACCTTCGGTCGAAACCTGGATGATATGGCCGGACTTGGTGCCCGGCACCGGTGCTTCGAACATCGCCTGATGCACGTTGGGATCGAACTTGTCGCCGACCTCGGGAACGATGGGGTCGATCCCGTGCTTCTTGAAGACAGAGATCAACTCTCGCATCGTCAATTCGACGCCTTCCAACAGGGCCGCGTTGACGGCCTTCTCGGCCTCCTCTGCGGACTGCAGCGCGCGGCGCAGGTTGTCGTAGACCGGCAGCAGGTCACGAGACATGCGGGAACTGCCGTAGTTCTCGGCCTCCTTGCGGTCGCGGTCGGCGCGCTTGCGCGTGTTCTCTGCATCGGCCAACGCGCGCATGAACTTGTCGCGCATGTCGTCACGCTCGGCCTCGATGGTCGCGATACGGGCCAGAACGTCTTCGCCTGCCGCATCCATGGCGTCGCCTTCGGCCGCCATATCGTCAAGGCTCATCGGTTCGTTGTTCTCGTCGGACATGGTCACTTCCTGTCAGGTGCGGTCGGCGATCATCTTGCCGACCCGCTGTGCGGTGTAATTCACGATGGGCACGATCCGCCCATAATTCAGTCGTGTCGGACCAATGACGCCCACGGCGCCGATGATCTTACGGTCGGCGTTCATATAAGGAGAAACCACCAGAGAGGAACCCGAAAGTGAGAAAAGTTTGTTTTCCGAGCCGATAAAAATGCGCACCCCGTCGCCATCCTCGGCCAGCTCAAGGAATTCAGCGATATCGCGCTTGCGTTCGAGGTCGTCGAAAAGGCTGCGGATGCGGTCGATATCGCCCGCCTGATCCGCGTCCGACAGCAGGTGGCTGCTGCCGCGTACGATCAGGCGTTCGTTCTGTTCGCCTTCGTTTTCCCAAAGGACGGCACCGGACTGGACCAGTTCAGCCGCGAGGGTGTCGATTTCCTGCCGGCGGGACTTGATCTCGCGCGCGATGACGGCGCCGAGGGTGGACAGGGTCTGCCCCTCGGCGATGGCGTTCAGGAAATTCGCCGCCTCTCGCATGGAGGAAGGCGTCTGGCCCAGCGGCGGCGTGAAGATGCGGTTTTCCACGTGACCGTCGGCAAAGACAAGCACGACCAGTGCGCGCGTGGCGGAGAGCGAAACGAATTCGATATGCCGGATCGGCGCCTCGTGCTTAGGCGTCAGCACGAGGCTGGCGACCTGTGTCACGCCCGACAGGGCGGACCCGACGCGGTCCAGCATGGTCGTGACATCGTCGTCACTGTCGCCCAGCGTCTGGTCGATCCGGTTGCGGTCCTCTCCGGACAGATCACCGACCTCCAGCAGGCCATCGACGAACATGCGCAGCCCGATCTGGGTCGGCACGCGGCCCGCGCTGACGTGAGGGCTGCCCAGCAGGCCAAGGTATTCCAGATCGTTCATCACGTTGCGGATGGTGGCGGCGCTGACCTGTTCCGTCATGGTGCGTGTCAGGGTCCGGCTGCCGACCGGACTGCCGGTTTCCAGATAACCTTCGACGATACGGCGAAACACCTCGCGCGAGCGGGCGTTCATGTCGTCGATCCTGGGTGTGCGGTCTGGCATCGGAGTCCGGTCTGCGGGGTTGCATCATTAACGCCTTTGGGTGCGTGGCGTCAATCGGGCTTGGATTTCGAGGATGGGCGGCGTATCCGACGAACGCAACCTTGAAAGGATCATTCTCATGCGCCCATCAGGCCGCAAGACCGACCAAATGCGTGACTGCAGCATCGAAACGGGCGTGACGCGTCATGCGGAAGGGTCCTGCCTGATCCGCATGGGCGACACCCATGTCCTGTGCACCGCAAGCATCGACGAGCGTGTGCCGCCCTTTCTGAAAAATTCCGGTCTGGGCTGGGTCACGGCGGAATACGGCATGCTGCCGCGCGCCACGCACAGCCGCATGCGGCGCGAGGCGAAGAACGGGCAGAGCGGGCGGACACAGGAAATCCAGCGGTTGATCGGACGCAGCCTGCGGGCCGGTGTCGACCGTGTGGCGCTGGGAGAGCGGCAGATCACCGTCGATTGCGATGTCATTCAGGCGGACGGCGGCACGCGCTGCGCCTCTATCACCGGTGGCTGGGTCGCGCTGAAGCTGGCGGTGAACAAGCTGATGAAAGCGGGGATCGTCATCAGCGACCCGCTGGTCGATCCGGTCGCCGCGATTTCCTGCGGCATCTACGCGGGTCAAGAGGTGCTGGACCTTGATTATCCCGAGGACAGCGAGGCAGGTGTCGACGGAAACTTCATCATGACCGGTGGCAAGCTGGTCGAGGTGCAGATGTCGGCCGAGGGTGCCACGTTCACGCGGGCACAGATGGACAAGCTGCTGGATCTGGCCGCAGCCGGCATCACCGACCTGAACCGCGTTCAGATGGAGGCTGTTGCATGAGGCGGTTCGATGGCACGGACCTTGTCATCGCGACGCACAATCGCGGCAAGCTGGAGGAGATCGCTGATTTGCTGCAGCCCTTCGGCGTGAAGCTGAGCGCCAACGTCGATCACGGCCTGCCGGAGCCGGAGGAGACCGAAACCAGTTTCGCCGGGAATGCGCGGATCAAGGCACAAGCGGCAGCACAGGCCACGGGCCTGCCGGCGCTGGCAGATGACAGCGGGATCGAGATCGACGGATTGGGCGGCGCACCGGGCGTGCGGACCGCGGACTGGGCCGAAACGCCACAGGGCCGCGATTTTGGCATGGCCATGGAACGCGCCTGGACAGAGCTGGAGGCGGTCAACGCCCCCTTCCCCCGCACCGCGCGGTTCTGCTGCACGCTGGTCCTCGCATGGCCCGACGGGCATGACGAGGTCTTTGCCGGCGTCATGCCGGGCCAGATCGTCTGGCCCGGACGTGGCAATCAGGGCCATGGCTACGATCCGATCTTTCAACCCGACGGCCACACGCAGACATTCGGCGAAATGGACCGCTGGGAAAAGAACCGGATCAGCCATCGCGCCGACGCCTTTGCCAAACTCGTGGCAGGCTGTTTTGCCTGAGGTCACGCGCGAGGATTGGCGGAAGGGCGGGTTCGGTCTGTATCTGCACTGGCCCTTCTGCAAGGCCAAATGCCCATATTGCGACTTCAACTCTCATGTCGTGGCGCAGATCGACGAAGCGCGCTGGCAAGCCGCCTATCTGAGCGAGATCGACAGGCTGGGGGCGGAGACGGAAGGTCGTGTCCTGCAATCGGTCTTTTTCGGTGGCGGCACGCCGAGCATGATGTCGCCGGATCTGGTGGACGCCATCCTGCGCCGGATCCGCGCCACCTGGCCGATGGCCAACGACGCGGAAATCACGCTGGAAGCAAATCCGACGTCGGTCGAGGCGGGACGCTTCGCCGGCTATCGCGATGCAGGTGTCAACAGGGTCTCTTTGGGCGTTCAGGCCCTGAACGACGCTGATCTGCGGCGGCTGGGACGCATGCACACAACGGCAGAGGCGATGACTGCTTTCGATATTGCGCGTGAGACCTTTGAAAGGGTCAGCTTTGACCTCATCTACGCGCGTCAGGATCAGACGCTGACGAACTGGACGGCAGAGCTGTCCCGCGCCCTGTCGATGGCGGTGGATCACCTGTCCCTGTATCAACTGACCGTCGAGGACGGCACCGTCTTTGGTGCCCGGGCGGCCCTTGGTCAATTGCGTGGCTTGCCGGACGAGGATCTGGGCGCCGATCTGTATCTTGCGACGCAGGAGATCTGTGCGCGGGCAGGCTTCGGCGGCTACGAAATTTCGAACCACGCGCGGCCGGGTGCAGAAAGCCTGCATAACCGCATCTACTGGCAGTCCGGTGATTATATCGGCATCGGCCCCGGCGCGCAGGGACGGTTGACGCTGGAGGGCGCGCGCTGGGGCACCAGCACGCCGCTCGCCCCTATGCCCTGGCTGGCACAGGTCGAACGCACGGGACGTGGCGAGATGGAGCGCGAGATCATCTCGCCCAGCGATCACCTGACCGAGATGTTGCTGATGGGCCTGCGCCTGCGCGACGGATTGTCAAAGGCGCGGTTGCGGGCTGCGGGTTTCGATCCAGAGGCGGCGCAGGTTGCCGCCTTGGTCGATATGGGACTGATTGCCCCGGATTCCGAACGGTTGCGGGTCACGGATGCCGGGCGACCGGTCCTGAACGGAGTCCTGCGGACCCTTCTAGCGGACTAGTCGCCGGTCAGCTGACGCATCAGGTCATCAAGTTGCGCCAGCGTTTTATAGGTGATCGTCAACTTGCCACCCTCCTGCCCTGCCGCATGATCGATCGTCACACCCATCTTCAGGGCTGCGGTCAACTCGCGTTCCAACATGATGGTGTCGGGATCCTTGGTGCGGCTGCGGGATTGCGACTGGCTGCGACCTGCTGCGGGGCCCTTCTTTGTCAGGCGCTCCGCCTCGCGGACGGACATCTGCTTTCCGATGATCTGTTGGGCCAACGTCTTTGCATCGGGATGGCCCACCAGGGTGCGGGCATGACCGGCCGTCAGCTTACCCTCTGACAACCAATCGAGAACATCTTCCGGCAGTTGCAGCAATCGCATCTGGTTGGCGATATGACTGCGGCTTTTACCAAGCGCGGTGGCCAGCTGGTCCTGCGTGTGGCCGAACCTGTCCATGAGCTGCCGGTAGCCAGCCGCCTCGTCCACGGGGTTGAGATCCGCCCGTTGAATGTTCTCGATGATCGCAATTTCAAGGACTTCGGTGTCATTGAAGTCCCGCACCAGCACAGGCAATTCGTGAAGTTGCGCCATCTGTGCCGCGCGCCAGCGACGCTCGCCCGCGACGATCTCGTAGATTTCCGCGTTTTCGGGCGCAATGCGGACAATCAGCGGCTGGATGACACCTTTTTCACGGATCGAATCCGCAAGATCAGACAGGGCGTCCGGATCGAATGTCCGCCGTGGCTGATCCGGATTCGGCCGAATGCGCTCTACGGGGACAGTCAAATCAGGACGACGAGGAGCAGATGTAGTCGTATCAGGCTGATCGACCGCTACATCTGCCATAAGTGCGGAGAGACCGCGGCCCAAGCCCCGGCTTTTCGGTGTCATTGCCATTAGCTGACCCTTTGCAAGGTGACGTTATCTTTGGCCATCAATTCGAGGGCCAGACTGCGATAGGCTTGGCTGCCGGCCGACTGCGTATCATAGGTCAAGGCCGGCATGGCGTAGGATGGTGCCTCGCTCAGCCGGACATTGCGCGGAATGACTGTGGTGAAGACAAGACTCCCCAAGTTCTCGCGCGCATCGGCCTCGACCTGCTGTGACAGGTTATTGCGTCGGTCATACATTGTCAGGACGACACCCGCGATGCGCAATGACCTGTTCGCCGTCTGCCGTACATCACGAATGGTAAGCATCAGTTGCGACAGACCCTCAAGGGCGAAAAATTCGCTTTGCAGCGGAACGACGACCGCGTGGGCCGCCACCATTGCATTAACGGTCAGAATATTGAGAGATGGCGGACAATCGATGAGAATGTAATCGAAACCATAGGTGTCCATCGGAAGCTGCCGCAACGCATCATGCAGCAGGTATGACCGCTTCTCGTTTGAAATCAATTCGATATCAGCGGAGCTGAGATCGGTTGTCGCCGGAATGATGGACAGGTTTGGCACATCCGTTCTTTGGATGGCCTCTGCGGGTGAGGCGTCGCCGACAAGAAAGTCATAGGTCGTCGTCTCGCGCATGTCCGGCCCAATTCCGAGGCCCGTGGAGGCATTGCCCTGCGGATCAAGATCAATCAGCAAAACGTTCTGCCCCTGCTCCGCCAAGGCGGCGCCGAGATTTATCGTTGTCGTCGTCTTACCAACGCCGCCTTTCTGGTTGGCGATCGCCAAGATTTTGGTGGACTGAAATCGCTCATTATTGGACACGACGGATATCCTTGATTTCGAGAATGCGGGCATCGGGATTGGTGCGGCTGACGTGCGCAGTGGCATCAAAGTGCCAGCTCGCGCGCGCTGTGTCCAATTCCTGTTTAAAGGCCTGTCCTTTTTGAAAAACTGCGGTGCCTTCGGGCTGCATCAGCTGATCCGCAAATTCCAAAAGCCGAACAAGCGGTGCGAGCGCGCGCGCCGTAACCACATCCGCCTTTGGAACGTCCGCATCTTCAAGCCTGACCGCCTTGACCGTTACCGCCAGCTTCAGTTGCTGGCTGACGGTCCGAAGGAATACAGCTTTGCGCTGATCACTCTCAATCAAGGTAAATCTCAGGTCCGGGCGGCTCTTTTTGGCCATGACGGCAAGCACCAAAGCCGGCAAGCCGCCACCGCTGCCAATGTCGATCAAATGGGACGCACTTGCGGGGATGTAATGAAAAAGCTGCGCAGAGTCGAGGACATGACGATTCCAACAATCGGCCTTTGTTGATGGCGCGATCAGATTGATTGTTTTTGTCCACTGCAGCAGCAGATTTTGGAATTCTACGAGATCGTCGAACGTTTCACGTGAAACATCCAACGAGAATGAAGCCTGATCGATCATACGGCCCGATCCAAGCCGTGCCGACGCAAGGCTGACAGGATCAAAAGACTTGCCGCAGGTGTCATTCCTTCGATAGAGGCCAGCTGCGCCATCGAGCCTGGCTGCAACCGCTTTGCTTTTGCTTTCAGTTCGTTAGACAAGCCCGAAAGTGAATCGTAGTCAAAGGACGGCGGAATGAGGACCGCTTCATCACGTTGCAACGCATCAACGTCGCGTTGCTGACGCTTGATATAATGCGCATATAACGCATCATTTCGGATCTGCGTGCCGACAGCCGGATCAATATCGCCCAGTTCAGGAATAGCAGCCACCAGCTTTTCAAAATCAAAATCCGCCAAGGACAATGCCCCAAGCGCAGAGCGGCGCGGGCTATCTCGATTGATATTCACACCCGAGTCGGCCAGATCGGATCCCGAAATCGCGCAGTCTTCAAGACGTTGCCGCGCAACGGAAATCTTATCGAGTTTGTCTGAGAAAGCAGCCCAGCGGGTGTCGTCGACAAGATCCAGATCCCGTCCCACCGGTGTCAGTCGTTGATCGGCGTTATCGGCCCGCAAGGCCAGCCGGAACTCTGCCCTTGACGTGAACATGCGGTACGGTTCCGTCACGCCACGCGTTGTCAGATCATCCAGCATCACACCGATGTAGGAGTTTGCGCGACCAAAATGAGCAGGATCAAGGTGGCGCGCGCTCCGGGATGCATTGAGCCCGGCGACCAATCCCTGTGCCGCAGCCTCTTCATATCCCGTTGTCCCATTGATCTGACCAGCCAGATACAGGCCTTTGCAGGATTTCAGTTCCAACGACGGAAGCAGATTTCGGGGATCCACATAATCATATTCGATCGCATAGCCCGGCTGAAGAATAACGGCTTCCTCCAGACCGAGGATGGAGTGCACGTAGGCCGCCTGAACATCTGCCGGCAGCGACGTGGAGATGCCATTGGGATACACTGTATCCGTCGTCAAACCTTCAGGCTCAAGAAAGACTTGGTGCGACTCCTTATCGGCAAATCGCGTAATCTTGTCCTCGATCGAAGGACAATAGCGGGGCCCAACCCCTTCGATGTGACCACCGTACATCGCCGACCGACCGAGGTTCGCCCGAACGATGTCATGCGTTTCAGTATTTGTTGCGGTGATGCCGCACGCAATTTGCGGCGTTGTCACCTTCGACGATAAAAACGAAAACAATGATGGGTCTGCGTCGCCCAATTGGCGATCCAAGACATCCCAGCGGATCGTGCGGCCATCCAGACGCGGCGGCGTACCGGTCTTTAAACGCCCCATCTGCAGACCAAAATCATCCAACCGTTCAGCCATACGGACCGATGCACGATCGCCCATGCGTCCGCCAGAATGCCGCTGATCGCCGATATGAATGACGCCGCGCAAAAATGTCCCGGTGGTCAGCACCAGCGACCGGGTGGCCAGCTCAGTCCCATCCGCCAGCGTGACGCTGGTAATCCGATCACTTTCAATACCGAAATCGACGACTTCAGCGGCGACGATGGTCAGGCCGGGTTGGTCGCGCAAAACGACCTGCATTGCATCGCGATAAAGCGCACGGTCGGACTGGGTCCGTGGCCCCTGCACTGCCGGCCCTTTTGTACGATTCAACAGCCGAAACTGTATACCGGACTGATCCGCAACCAGCCCCATGGCACCGCCAAGGGCGTCTATTTCCCGCACGAGATGGCCTTTACCCAGACCACCAATGGCTGGATTACAAGACATGACTCCAATTGCACTTGGGTCCAGCGTCACAAGGGCTGTCTGCGCACCCGATCGCGCAGCCGCCAGCGCGGCCTCACAGCCGGCGTGCCCGCCACCGACCACAACGACGTCGAATTGTTTCACGTGAAACATTGCTATTTCCCGATGCAAAAGCTGCGAAAGATCTCGTCCAGAAGGTCCTCTACATCTACCCGCCCGACAATCATGTCAACCGCACGCGTCGCGCTCCGGATATCTTCGGCAATCAAATCTGCAGGACCTTGTGTGTTCATCAAAGCACACGCCTCACCAATCGCGTCCACGGCTTGCTGCATCGCCACACGGTGACGTTCCCGGATCGCCAGGCCAGCCCCCGCCGCCCGGCGTGACAGGATGCGTGTCACGTCGCTGATCATTTGATCGACGCCCTGCCCTGTCAGACCTGACACACCAACGCCTGTCTGATCTGCTTTGGCCACCAGAATCAGGTCGTCCACCTCTGGTTCAAACGGCGGTGCTTCGCCGTCTTCAATCAGGAAAATACGGCAATCCGCAGCCAACGCCCGTGTTTTTGCCAAGGAAACGCCAAGCTGCTCCACCTTGTCGGCGGTCTCACGAATCCCCGCCGTGTCGAGCAGCGTCACAGGCAAACCTCCCAAATCCATCCGCACTTCGATGACGTCTCGCGTCGTACCCGCCACGTCAGACGTGATCGCAGCCGCACGACCTGCCAAACGATTGAGCAATGTCGACTTCCCCACATTTGGCCGGCCCACGATGGCCACCTCGAATCCGGTCTTGATCCGCTCGGCGGCTTGTGCGCCAGAGATTTGCGTATTCAGACCACTCTTAGTGATGTCCAGCAGCTGACTGACTTCCGGATAGACATCAACGGGGACGTCTTCATCGACGAAATCAATCGTCGCCTCGACCAATGCAGCCGCACGGATCAGGTCGCTCCGCCACTGATCCGCCAAGCGACCCAGCGCACCGCTGAAGATCTGTATGGCCTGCTTTCGTTGGGCTTCCGTTTCGGCGTCAATCAGATCCGCCAGCCCTTCGACCTGGGCCAGGTCGAGGCGTCCGTTATCAAGCGCCCGGCGGGTGAACTCGCCTGCCTCAGCTTGACGCGCACCCAACGCAGCAAGGTAGGTCGTTACTGCAGATACGATGGCGACGCTTCCATGCAGGTGAAGCTCAATGACGCTTTCGCCCGTAAAGCTATGCCCTTTTGCAAAATTCAGGACGAGTGCGTCGTCCAGCATCATGCCATTCCCATCCCGCAGCCGCCGCAAGCCGCGCTGGTCCGGCACATCCGTCATCAATCCACCGGCGATTGAAACCGCATCAGGACCCGACAGCCTTAAAACGGAAACACCCGCCCGGCCAGGAGCCGAGGCGAGTGCATAGATCGTATCCATGATAACCTATTGATAATGAATTATAATCAGGTGTTCATCGAATCAAAGAAGTCGGCATTCGTTTTGGTTTGCTTCAACTTGCCGATCAGGAATTCGATCGCGTCCGTGGTGCCCATCGGATTCAAAATCCGTCGCAGCACATAGGTCTTCGCCAGATCGCTCTTGTCCACCAGCAGTTCTTCTTTCCGGGTGCCAGATTTCAGAATGTCCATGGCCGGGAACACACGCTTGTCCGCGACCTTGCGATCCAGCACGATCTCGGAGTTGCCGGTACCCTTGAATTCCTCGAAAATCACCTCGTCCATCCGCGAACCGGTATCGATCAGCGCAGTTGCGATGATGGTCAGGGATCCACCCTCTTCGATATTCCGTGCCGCACCAAAGAAACGCTTGGGCCGCTGTAGCGCATTCGCGTCCACACCACCGGTCAGCACCTTGCCAGACGACGGCACCGTCGTGTTGAACGCGCGGCCAAGGCGTGTGATCGAATCCAGCAGGATCACGACGTCGCGCTTGTGCTCTACCAGACGCTTGGCTTTTTCGATCACCATTTCCGACACGGCAACGTGGCGCGAGGCGGGTTCGTCGAAGGTCGAGGACACGACCTCCCCCTTCACACTGCGCTGCATGTCCGTGACTTCTTCGGGCCGTTCGTCGATCAGCAGCACGATCAGATAAATCTCGGGGTGATTTTTCTCGATCGAATGCGCGATATTCTGCAACAGGACCGTCTTGCCGGTCCGAGGCGGTGCGACGATCAGCGATCGCTGGCCCTTGCCGATCGGCGACACCAGATCGATGATCCGGGCGGACCGATCCTTTTTGTCATGCTCGGCATCGACTTCCATCTTCAGCCGCTCGTCAGGGTAAAGCGGCGTCAGGTTTTCGAAGGCAACCTTGTGTTTGGTCTTCTCCGGATCCTCGAAATTGATCTTCTCAACCGTCTTCAGCGCGAAATAGCGTTCGCTGTCGTTGGGTTCCTTCATGGTCCCCTCGACCGTATCGCCGGTCGACAACGAATACTGGCGGATCATGTCGGGCGAGACATAGATGTCATCGGGACCCGGCAGATAGTTGGCCTCCGGCGACCGCAGGAAACCAAACCCGTCCTGCAGCACTTCCAGAACGCCGTCGCCGCCGATCAGCCATTCCTCGTCGGCCCGTTCGCGCAGAATGGCGAACATCATGTCGCCCTTCCGCATGGTCGAGGCGTTTTCGATTTCAAGCTCTTCGGCCATGGACAGCAGATCCTTGGGGCTTTGGGCCTTCAGATCGGCAAGGTTCAGACGGTGTTCGGACATGTGGCAAATTCCAGACGCCACGACGGGCGCATCAAAAGGGTCAGATCGGGGAAGCGCAGGATTGCCCGGACGGGCTGCGCTGCAAAGCGTTAGCCGCAGAACCGTGCAAAGTCAACGCGTCTCAGAACGGCTTCACGATCACGGCGACCACGGCCACGATCATCAGAACCGTCGGCACCTCGTTCGCCAGGCGATAACTGCGACCGGACCGCGTGTTGCGCCCGGCGGCAAAGTCCTTCAGCCGGGCCGCCATCCAGGCATGGGCACCCGTCATGGCGATCACGGCGATCAGTTTGGCCCAGCCCCAGACCGCACCAAAATCAAGACCACCCATGGCGATCATCAGCAGACCGCAGATCCATGCGGTGATCATTGCCGGTCGCATGATCAGGCGCAGAAGTTTGTCTTCCATGATTTGAAACGTACGGTCCAGTTCCGACCCAATCGTCGCGCGTTCAGCGTGATAGACAAACAGACGCGGCAGATAAAACAGCCCGGCCATCCAGGCAATCACCGCCATGACGTGCAGCGCCTTGATCCAGTCGTAGTATCCGATCAGCCAGCTCATCGTGTTATCCCCGTCAGCCTGTCAGGTCTCCTTAAAGAATAAAGATAGAAAAGAAAGATGATGATGTATTAGGGGTGGCCAGAATCTGTGGATCAAAATTTCATACGCAGATTTGTCCACAGAAAACGCCGGGATCAAGGGTCGGCGGGGTCTCTAGCCATCTTAATATATGTATTTAAATCATATACTTATGGAATTATCTGCGAAGAATTTATCTCTCGTTAAGACTTGACTCGCGTATGATGCGACACTTGTGCACAGCCGGTACTTGTCCCGTCCCCATGTTGAGGAACTGTTCATCTTCATGAATCTTATCCCACGCCACAGGGTCGGCTTGCCATGAGGTGCCGCATGTCACACATCTGGACCAGTTCCGACCACCGCTTTTCCGATGGGTTATCCACATGACTGACGACCTGATCCTGGCCAGTGGATCAGCGATCCGCGCGACATTGTTGCGTAACGCTGGTGTCACGTTCCGAACGCAACGCGCACGGATCGACGAAGACGCCGTGCGCGACGCATTACGTGCCGAGGATGCCTCGCCCCGCGACATCGCCGACACGCTGGCCGAACTGAAGTCCAAAAAGGTATCCGCGCGGGACCCTCAGGCGCTGGTGATCGGCTGCGATCAGGTTCTGGCGTTGGGGCAAGACCTGCTGTCAAAACCGGACACACCGCAGGCGGCCATCTCTCAGCTGACCGCCCTGCGCGGGCGCAGCCATACCCTGCTGTCCGCGGCTGTCATTTATGCCGGCGGTCAGCCACAGTGGCGTCATGTCGGCGTCGTGCGGCTCCACATGCGAGAGGTCAGTGACACCTACATTGCCGATTACGTCGCGCGGAACTGGGACGAGATTCGTCATTGCGTCGGCGCCTACCAGATCGAGGCAGAGGGTGTGCGGCTCTTTCACCGCATCGAGGGGGATTATTTCAATATCCTCGGTCTCCCGCTTTTGGAGCTCTTGTCATATCTGACGTTGCGCGGAACATTGCCCGCATGACACGTCCAGACATTCCCCTCGCCGGTGTGATCGGTAACCCGATTGGCCAATCCCGTTCACCGCTGATGCACCGCCACTGGCTGCGCCGCTACGCGTTGCGCGGCGACTATGTGCCCCTGCATGTCGCTTCGCAGGATCTGGAGGATGTCGTTCGCACTCTTCCCCGCATGGGGTTCGTCGGGGCGAACGTGACGATCCCGCATAAGACGGCCGTGCTGAAATTCGTCGATCATGTCTCGGATCGGGCGACGCTGATCGGGGCGGCAAACACATTGATCTTTCGTGAAGATGGAAAGATTCATGCTGATAACACAGATGGTTACGGATTCATGGCGAACCTGCGCCACGGCGCGCCCACTTGGGATCCAAAGGATGGCCCAGCCGTCATCCTCGGCGCCGGGGGTGCCGCGCGCGCGATCATCGTCGCCTTGGCGGATGCCGGCGTGCCACAGATCCTGCTGGCCAATCGCACGCGCGCCAAGTCCGAGGCGCTGAAATCCGAATTCGGCCAGCGCATCGTCGTCGTCGACTGGGTGCAGGCCGGCACCGTGCTGAAGGATGCGGCACTCGTCATCAATACCACGTCGCTCGGCATGACTGGCCAGCCAGAGCTGCGGATCCCGCTCGACGGTCTGCAACCCGGCACGATCGTGACGGATATCGTCTACAACCCCCTGCGCACCGATCTGCTGCAGCATGCGGCCGCGATGGGCTGCGTGACCGTCGACGGTCTGGGCATGCTGCTGCACCAGGGCGTTCCGGGGTTTGAACGCTGGTTCGGTCGCCGGCCAGAGGTGGACGACGCCCTGCGGGCCGCCGTGCTGGCATGACCCATCTGCTGGGGCTGACCGGCTCGATCGGGATGGGCAAAAGCACCACTGCCACCATGTTTCACGAAATGGGTGTGCCGGTCTGGGACGCCGATGCGGTGGTTCATCGCCTTTATGGCGCCGGGGGCGCTGCGGTTGCACCTTTGGCCGCTGCCTTTCCGACGGCGATCACCGATGGCGCGGTGTCCCGCCCTGCCCTTACGGCGATCCTGCGTGCCGATCCTGCTGCCTTGAAGACGCTGGAAGACATCGTGCATCCCTTGGTCAAGGCCGACCGCGATGCTTTCATCACAGCGCACGCCGGCGGTCTGATCGTGCTCGACATTCCGCTTCTCTTTGAAACCGGCGCGGATGAATGGCTGGATACGATTCTTGTGGTCAGCGCGCCCCCGGATCTGCAATCAGCCCGCGTCCTTGCCCGCCCCGGCATGACGCAAGAGACCTTCGATCTCATCCTCTCTCGCCAGATGCCGGATGCGGAAAAAAGGGCACGCGCCGATGTGGTGATCGAGACGCTGACACTGGACGGCACCCGGCAGGCCGTGCGAGACCTGATTTCCGATCTGACGGGGAAACATCATGCGTGAAATCGTTCTCGACACTGAAACCACTGGATTCGAGCCTGAAGACGGCGATCGTATCGTCGAGATTGGTGCTGTCGAACTGGTCAATCACATGCCCACGGGCCGGACCTATCACCAGTATATCAATCCCCAGCGGTCCATGCCGCAGGGCGCGTTCGACGTGCACGGTCTGGGCGATGAATTTCTGCGTGACAAGCCGGTCTTTGCGGCCATCGCACAGGATTTCCTCGATTTCATTGGCAGCGACGCCAAGCTGGTGATCCACAACGCCGCCTTCGACATGAAATTCCTCAACGCGGAACTGGGCTGGGTCAAGAAACCCGCCATCCCGATGGACCGTGCCCTCGATACCCTCGCCATCGCGCGGCGGCGGTTTCCCGGCTCGCCGGCCTCGCTGGATGCCCTGTGCCGTCGGTTCGGCATCAATAACGATGCCCGCACCCTGCACGGCGCCCTGCTCGACAGCGAAATTCTGGCAGAGGTTTATCTTGAACTGATCGGTGGGCGTCAGCCGGATTTCGGCCTATCGACTCAGGCATCCAAGGCGAACGCGACGGGAACGACGACTGCGTGGCGCGCCGGCCCGCGTGAAACGCCCCTGCCGCCGCGCCTGACCGACGATGAAGCCGCCGCCCATGCCGCCTTTGTGGCCAAGCTGGGCGACGGCGCGCTGTGGAAAAAGCTGGCCTAGTTGACCGGCTGGTTTTCCTGCATCTTCTTCTGCGCTTCCATCTGGGCGGCCAGCTTGGCGCGATACAGCGCGACGTAATCGAACTGCTCCAGGTTCAGTGACTGAAAACCGCCTTCGCGGGTCAGATCTGCGACCAGTTTGCGGATGTAGGGAAAGACCAGACGCGGGCATTCGATCATCAGATATGGCCCCATCTGCTCTTCCGGCACGCCGCTGACCTGAAAGACGCCGGCATAGTCGACTTCCAGCACGAACAGGGTCTCGCCCTTTTCCCTGGTCTTGCTGGTGATGTTCAGCTTCGTGATGACCTCGAACTGGTCGTCGCCGCCGCGCTTGCGGGCATCGACATCGACGCGGGCCTGAATATCGGGCGTGGCGTCGCCGCTGATGCCCTTCTGCGCCAGAATGTTCTCGAACGACATGTCGCGGACATACTGTGCGATGATGCGGTTCGTGATCTGCGGCGGCTGGGCGGGCTGCTGAGGCGTATTGTTTTCCGGGGTTTCGTTGTCGGCCATCTCATATCTCCTCAAAATGCGTTGCCGCAGAACATATCAGGTGGGGCGCTCTTGCTCAATGGCGGGTCCAGCCAGAGGGGCCGTGCGTCGTGCGCTTGTCAGGATCGAGTGTTTCGAACTCTCCGTCGATCACGCGATCGTCGGGATGGGACGGACCGGGCCGCTGCTGCGGACCCATCTCGAACTGGGTAAAGCGGACACGCGATTTGATTGCCAGAAAGGCGCGGCGCCGCACCGCCGGGATCAGCAGGGCGAAACCGCAGGCATCGGTGAAAAATCCCGGCGTCAGCAGCAGCGCGCCGGCAAACAGGATCATCGCGCCATTCGCCAGGGGTTCAGCCGGATCCTGAAGGGTCGAAAACGATTGCCGCAACCGCCCAAGCTCGACCGCGCCCTGCGCGCGTACCAACCAGGACCCCAGGATCGCCGTCACCAGCACGATCAGCAACGTCGGCCACAATCCGATCAGCCCGCCGACCTGAATGAACAGGGCGATTTCGATCAATGGCACGGCGATGAACGCAAAAAGCAGTCGCATATCGGGTCCTTTGGTCACGGGTCCGGGGGTGCAGGTGGACTTGACCCGGGGTGCCCCCTACATAGGATGGACAACTGACGGTTTCCAGCCGCCCGGAAAGAGGAACACATGAACGGACCCATCATTCAGCTGCTCGTCCTTGCAGGAATTGCGATTTTCCTGATCCTGCGGCTGCGGGGAGTCCTTGGCACCCGTGAAGGCTTTGAAAAGCCGCAGATCCCCGCCGACCAAGCCGTAAAGGCCGATCCCCGTCGTCGCGATTTCGAGGTGATCGAAGGCGGCCCTGACCGCGACATCACCGATCACGCGACCGAAGGCAGCGATACGGCGCAGGCCCTCGCCGCGATGAAGCGGGTCGATCCGTCCTTCAACGTGACCCAGTTCCTGACCGGGGCGCGCTCTGCCTACGAAATGATCCTGATCGCGTTCGAGCATGGCAATCTGGACGAGGTGAAGAATTTCATCTCTCCCGAAGTCTACGACGCCTTCGAACAGGTCGTGCACCAGCGCGCCGATCAGGGCCTGACCATCACCGCGGTCTTCGTCGGCATCAGCGATCTGGGTCTGAAAGAGGCAACCTTTGACCCGCAGTCAAAAGAAGCCGAGATGACCGTCCGCTTTACCGGAGAGATGAATTACGTCGTGCGCGACCACGGCGGCGATATCGTCGATGGCGATCCGAACGCGATCAAACGGCAAAAGGATGTCTGGACCTTTGCCCGCGTGATGGACAGCACTGACCCGAACTGGCGGCTGGTGGCCACCGGCGAATAATGATCGGCGGTGCAGTACGGACGTCTCTTGTGGCTCTTGCGATGACGGGAACGGCCGTGGCTGAACCGACCTATACCTTCCTGACCTACGACGATCTGGATGGCTGGGCCGCCGACGATCACGCGGCGGCCCTCGACGTCTTTACCCAGACCTGCGGCGACATCCCGCGCCCCGACTGGGCGCGGCTGTGCGCCTTTGCCAAGGACGGCCCCGCCGCGCGGGATTTCTTCGAGACATTCTTTCAGCCTGTCCTGATCGAGGACGGACAACCCATGCTGTTCACCGGCTATTACGAGCCGGAATTGCGCGGCAGTCTGACGGCGGACGAGGTTTATCGTTATCCCCTCTACCGCCTGCCGGACGACGGCACCGAAGGCGTCTATAGCCGGCGAGAGATCGAGGAAAACCAACCCTTTGCCGACCGCGGCATGGAAATCGCCTGGCTCTCTGATCCGGTCGATCTGTTCTTTTTGCAGGTGCAGGGATCCGGTCGCATCCGCCTGCCCGACGGTCGGGTGATCCGCGTCGGCTACGCGGGCAAGAACGGGCGCGATTACACCTCTATCGGGCGGGCGCTGGTGGACCGCGGCGAATTTACGCTTGATCAGGTCTCGTCCCCTGTGATCCGCCAGTGGGTACTGGACCACCCGGACCAAGGTCAGTCCCTGTTGTGGCTGAACGATTCCTACGTGTTCTTCCGCACCATCGACGAAGTGCCTGCAGAAAAGGGTCCGTTGGGCGCAATGAACCGGTCGATCACGCCGGGGCGCAGCATCGCTGTCGATCCGGCCATCACACTGCTCGGCGCGCCCGTCTGGATCGAAAAGGACGGCGTGGACCCCATGCGGCGTCTGATGGTGGCGCAGGATACCGGGTCTGCCATCAAGGGTGCGCAGCGGGCCGACGTCTATTACGGCACCGGCGTCGCGGCAGGTGCCGCAGCCGGCGCGGTCAAGGACGGTGGCCGCATGGTCGTGCTGATGCCTGTCGAATATGCGCTGGCCAAGGTCAGCGACCCGCTGGATTACTGATGCGACGGCCCCGGCACCTTTCCCCTGACGACAAGGCCGTCTGGGACCACGTCCGCGCGCAGGTCAAACCGCTGCATGCGCAAAAGCGGCCCAAACCTGCGCCGGACGCCGAACCGGAACCGAAAAAGGTTACGCCGCGCCCGCCGGTCGCACCATTCAGCGTGGGCACCAAGGCCGATATCACCCGTCCCCACGACATCTTGCCGCCGCTGCGTGATCGGTTGCGCAGCGCGCCCGTCGCGATGGATGCCAAGAACTTCCTGCGGATGAAGGCGGGCAAGCTGAAGCCGGAAGGCCGCCTTGATCTGCACGGCATGTATCAGGACGAAGCCTATCCCGAATTGATCGCCTTCATCCTGAACGCGCAGGCGGCAGGCAAGCGGCTGGTGCTGGTCATCACCGGCAAGGGCCGCGTCTCTGACGGCTGGGCACCGGAAGGGCGCGGCGTGCTGCGCCGGCATGTCCCGCAATGGTTGCAGTTGCAGCCCCTGTCCCCCGCCGTGCTGGAGGTGCGCCCCGCCCACCTGAAACACGGTGGCGACGGCGCGTATTACGTCTATCTACGCCGTCGCAAGTGACTTTCGCGCGGTGGTGACGCCAAGAGTCGCGGCGGCGGCAGCCGCGATGAAAAACACTGCATATCCCCACATTTGCGTCGGAAACTCAACGCCGTAGTCGATCAGCACCCCCGACACCCCCGGCCCGATCGCAGAGCCAAAGACCATGATCGCGGCAGCGGCGGCCTTGATCGAACCGATATGGCGAGTGCCAAAGAATTCGGCCCAGAACGCTGCCGGCAGGGTCGATTGCATCCCCTGCCCGACCCCCAGGACGATCAGCGCCAGGCCTGCGGCAAACAAGCTTTGCGCCCCCGCCATCAGCGCAAATCCGGCGGCAAAGGGCAGCATGTAGAAGGGCACAATCCGTCCGGTGCCGAAGCGGTCCACGGCCCAGCCGGTGCCGAATGTCGATGCAATGATGATGCCGGTGTACAGGGGAAACAGCGCCACAAAGCCGGCCAGCGGCCAGCCCTTCACGTCGGTCATGTGAACCTGCTGAAAGAACAGCGCCGTTCCCCACGCGGGAGGGCCCAGCAAGGCAGGCACCATCAGCCAGAACAGCGGATGACGCAGCACCTGCCCCCGCGTCCAGTGCAGCCCGTTCATGCCAGCGGCCTGTTCGTCCTTCGCCATGCTTTGCGGTGTGCGTTCCTGACGCAGCAGCACGGTCATCAGCGGCACGGTCAACAGAACGATCCCGGCGGCCACAACCCACAGGGTCCGCCAGTTCCACGTCATCAGCAGCGCCACGAAGACAATGGGCAAGACCGCCTGCCCGACCGCAAATCCCATCGACGCCGTCGACAGCGCCTTGCCGCGCGATGCCGTGAACCACCGCGCCATGGCGACGACGGCCAGATGCGATGACATGCCTTGCCCGAACAGCCGCAGGAAAAAGATCGCCAAGACCAGCAAAGCCGCGTTCGGGACCGCCGCCATAAACAGGCAGGCCGCCGCCAGCGCCAGCAGGACCAGCGTACCCAAGGCACGGACCCGGAAGCGGTCCACCAAAGTCCCGGCCCAGACCATCGTGATCGCGGACGCTGTTGTCCCCAGCGTATAGATTCCGCCCCATTGCCCATCGCTCAGGCCGAAGTCGGCCATGATCTGCCCGGCAAAGACCGAGATGAAGAACGTCTGCCCGTAGGACGACGTCAGGGTCAGGGTGAAGCCCGCCAGCAGGAACAGCCAGTTGGCGCGGACAAAGCGCAAAAAACTCATGCCGCCTTGTTCGCGCCGCCACGTGGGAAAGAAAAGCCCTAAAGCACGTAGCGCGACAGGTCCGTGGACCGCGACATCTCGCCCAGATGCTTCTCGACGAAGGCCGCGTCGATCACGATTTCCTCGCCGCCCCGGTCGGGTGCTGTGAAGGACAGATCCTCGAACACCCGCTCGATCACGGTATAAAGCCTGCGGGCGCCGATGTTTTCCACACTCTCGTTCACCTGCGCCGCGATCTTCGCCAGTTCCGCGATGCCATCCTCGGAAAAGGTGACGGTCACATCTTCGGTCTTCATCAGCGCCGAATATTGCAAGGTCAGGGCGTTGTCGGTCTCGGTCAGGATGCGGACGAAATCGCCTTCGGTCAGGGCCCGCAGTTCCACCCGTATCGGCAGGCGGCCCTGCAATTCCGGCAGCAGGTCCGACGGTTTCGCCACGTGAAACGCGCCAGAGGCGATGAACAGGATATGGTCCGTCTTGATCGGGCCATGCTTGGTGCTGACGGTCGTGCCTTCGATCAGCGGCAGCAAGTCGCGCTGCACGCCTTCGCGGCTGACATCGGCACCGCGCGCGTCGGACTTAGCGCAGACCTTGTCGATCTCGTCCAGAAACACGATGCCGGATTGCTCGACCGCTTCCAGCGCCGCTTTGGTTACGCTTTCATCGTCCAGCAGCTTATCCGCTTCGTCCGCGATCAGCGCATCATAGCTGTCCGCGACGGTCATCCGCTTCTTGACCGTGCGCCCGCCGGACATCTTGCCGAACATATCGGCGATATTCATCATCCCCGGCTGCTGCCCCGGAATCTCGAACCCGCCCAAGGGGTTGGAGGTGTCCTTCAGCTCCAGCTCGATCACGGTATCGTCCAGTAGGCCGTCCTTCAGCTTCTTGCGGAACATCTCGCGCGTGCCTTCGCGGGCGTCCTTGCCGGCGACGGCGGTGACGACACGTTCCATCGCGGACTCGACCGCCTTGGCCTTCACGTCCTCGCGCATCCACTCGCGCGTCTCGACGATGGCGGCTTCGACCAGATCGCGGATGATCTGTTCGACGTCACGGCCGACATAACCGACCTCGGTGAACTTGGTCGCCTCGACCTTGATGAAGGGCGCGCGGGCGAGCTTCGCCAGACGGCGCGAAATCTCGGTCTTGCCGACGCCTGTGGGCCCGATCATCAGGATGTTCTTGGGATACACTTCATCGCGCAGGTCGTCGCCCAGCTGCTGGCGCCGCCAGCGATTGCGCATGGCGACGGCGACGGCGCGTTTCGCGTCGTTCTGGCCGATGATGTAGCGGTCCAGTTCGGACACGATTTCACGGGGGGTCAGATCGGTCATGATCAGTCCTTTGTCAGTTGGGAAGGCGGCAGCCGGTCAAGGGGCAGGACCCCCGCCAGCGGCCGCAACAGGGTGGCGCGGATCGGTTGCCAGAACGCGCCGAGGAGGAGGAGGAACACACCCAGAAGCAGCACCGGCAAGGCCGCGCTTTCGCCCTTGAACACGGTGAAGGACAGGGTGACGATATAGCCGATGGCCGCGATCAGGAACGACCGCCGGTCGATGACGATGGCCACGACGGCAAAGAAGGCGAGCACGATCAGCAGGATCAGGTTCGCGGTGCCGCCCTGATCCAGCAGCGACAAGGCCACGGTATTCACAAGGGCAGGGGCCGCGACGACATGCAGCCAGAAGCCATTCGCCGACCGCCGCGTGACGCGGTGCGGATCGGACATGTCGAACCACATCGCCACGGCAAAAACCCCAAGCCCGAGGATCAGCGTGACCCAGGCAAAGGGGCCGCTGGCAGACAGCTTAAACAGCTCGACCCAGGTTGCAGGCGTGCCGCGCGCAATGGCAGCGAAGAGGATACCGATGATAAACAGCCCGACGGCGACGATCGCCAGTGCGAAGGGAACGCGGAAGCGAAACCAATAGACCAGCACCGTCAGAGCGGCACAGATCGCGGGCCAAGGCAGGCTGCTGAAGTCGCGCTGCGCGATCATGAAGGGCTGCGCAAAATAGACGCCGAAAGTGCCGATGGCCGTCAGCGCGAACATGATCGACAGCGCGATGGCCGGGGCGACCATGCGGCGACGGATCACGAAATACTCTGACAGTAACCAGATCAGTCCTGCGGTCAGCAGGCCCATCACCGCGCTGCCGTTGCGGTTGCCGACGCTTAGAAAAAGGCCAACGAAAGCGACCCAGCCCGAAGACAGGATCACCAGCCCGATGACGATGAAGATCTCGTTGAAACCTTTGAACAGCTCGAACGGCTCATCGCTTGCCGGCAGACCTTCGCGCGCACCGCGACGGCTGTCGGCGAGGGTCGCCAGCGATGCGGCCTGCGCCTCGCTGATGACACCCGCAGCCGTGGCGGCGCGCAGGTCGTCGCGGTCGATCATGCGGTGATCGTTTCCACGGTCAGGTTGCCGTTGGTATAGACGCAGATGTCGGACGCGATCGCCATCGCCTTGCGGGCGATCTGTTCGGCATCAAGGTCCGTGTCCATCAGGGCCCGCGCAGCCGCGAGGGCATAGTTGCCGCCCGATCCGATGGCCGTCACATCATGTTCCGGTTCCAGCACGTCGCCGGCACCGGTGATGACATAAAGGTCGCTGCCATCGCTCACGATCAGCATCGCCTCCAGCTTTTGCAGGTACTTGTCGGTGCGCCAGTCCTTGGCGAGTTCCACGCAGGCGCGCTGCAACTGGCCGGGCGTCGCCTCCAGCTTCTTCTCCAGCCGCTCCAGCAGGGCAAAGGCGTCGGCGGTCGATCCGGCGAAACCGCAGACGACGTCGGTCCCCTTCACGGCCAGACGCCGCACCTTGCGGGCGGTGCCCTTGATGACGGTCTGCCCAAGGCTGACCTGTCCGTCGCCCGCAATGACGACATGGCCGCCCTTGCGCACACCGATGATCGTGGTCCCGTGCCAGCCGGGGAAATCTTCGCGGCTCATGGGGCCTCCTTCGTGTTTCACTGACTTTGTATATGGACGCCGTGGTTGGATGCGACAAGGTCGGGCCTTGATTGCGCCATTTTCAAGCCGTAGCGTCCGGCCATGGATCAACCCGACGACGTGACGTTCTATCTGGACCCCGGCTTGCTGAAAAGCGCGCGGGAAGGGCGGCACAACTTTATCGGGCTGGTCGCCAGATCAGTCTCTGACGCTGGCATGCGGGTCTTTTTCACCGAGAATTCGGACGATGCGCGGATGGCGGCGGTGGATCGACCCGGTTACGCCCTCTACCACATGGATGACCCGAACCATGCGCGCGCGCTGACGATGCGGCGGTCCTATTTCTACCCCTTCTGGCAGATCGAGGCGTCTGCCAAGCGCTGGGAATGGGACGTCGCGCTGACGCCCTTCAAGCCGCAGACCATTGACGACGCGGCTGCGCAGCGGTTTTTCGGCTTCTGGCGCAAGCGGCTGTTTCCGCAGGCCCAATTGGACCCGGTCACCGATGGGCCGGTCTACATCCCGTTGCAGGGCATGATCCGCAAGCACCGGTCATTCCAGTCCTGCAGCCCGATCGACATGATCGCGCGCACGGCAGCGCGGTTTCCCGACAACAACGTCATCCTGACGCTGCACCCGAACGAGGTTTATGACGACCGCGACCGGGCCGCGCTGTCCGATGTGGAACGCCAGCATGGCAACGTCAGCATCAGCACCCAGGACATGGTGGCCTGCCTGAACGCCTGCCAACTGGTCGTAACGCAGAACTCGTCTGTCGCGCTGGCGGGATACTTCTTTCGCAAACCAGCGGTCCTGTTTGCGCAGATCGATTTTCATCACATCGCAGGGAATGTCCCGCGCGACGGCATCGACGCCGCCTTCGCCAACTGGCGTGCCACCGCCGGGTTCGAAGCCTACATCTGGTGGTTCCTGCAAGAGATGTCGATCAACGCGGGTCGTCCTGCGGACGAGGCCGTCGCAAAGATCACCAGCGTCCTGCGCGGCCACGGCTGGCCCGTCTGACACGCAAAAGGGCGCCCCGACGGGACGCCCCTTGCTGATCTATCGAATGGTCCGGATCAGATCGCGCCTTCGATCCAGCCCTTGATCGACGCTTTCGGTGCAGCGCCGGCCTTGTTCGACACGACTTCGCCGTTCTTGAACACGAACAGCGCCGGAATGCCGCGCACGCCCATTTGGGCCGGGGCATTGGGGTTGTCGTCGACGTTGACCTTGACGATCTTGACCTTGCCCTTCAGCTCTTCCGAAATTTCTTCCAACGCCGGGCCGATCTGCTTGCAGGGGCCGCACCATTCGGCCCAGAAGTCGACGACGACGGGAATGTCGGACTGGCGCACTTCTGCGTCAAAGGTGGCATCGGTGACGGCAACGGTAGCCATGGGGCTTCTCCAATCGGATTGTGTGTCAGGGGTGGAACCTATGAACGCGCCCCGGGAACGTCAAGGACGCTCCGCGCCAGCGCGGCCGTCGTCAGGGCTGCGGGCAGGTCCATCAGGACCGCCGGGCGCGTCCACAGGATGGCCGTCCTGATCTGCCGGTCCGGATAGATCTGCCCCAGCGCCGCCGCATAGGCGCCCATCTGGCGCAACAGCCCGTCGGGCACATCCTCTGCGACATCGGGCGTGTTGCGGTTGGTCTTGAAATCCACCGCCGTCACGGTGTCAGGCGCCACGATCAGCCGGTCGATGGTGCCATGCATCCGTCCCAGACCGGGCAGATCCGCGGTGATCCCGACCTCTGCCAGTGTATCCGGCGCATAAAGCGTCGCCAGATGCGGCGCTTCGATCAGCGCCAGCGCCGCGTCGATCAGATCGTCGGTGGGCACGGTGTCAGCCTCTGGCGTGGCCGCGATCAGACGCGCACCAACGCCGCGCCGGTCCGGGGCGGGCAGGGCGGGCAGATGTTCCAGCAGCAGGTGGATCAGGCTGCCGCGCAGCAAGGAGGCCGCGTCGCCGTCCTCGCCCTCGCCCTCGCCGGCGATGGTCTTGTCGCCGCCAAGGTTGGACGGTTGCAGCGTGACCGCGCGCACCGCCTCCGGCAGCGCATCCAGAGTCTCGGCCGGCGCCATGACGCCTGCGCGCACTGGCGGCGTCTGTACCGTCCCACCGTGCCAGTTACCGTGTTCCACCCGCTGCACCGCCAGATCGCCGGCCATGGCCTCGGCGCCGCCGGACTGGCTGATCCCCTCTGCCACCAGATCGTGCCAGGCGGTGCCGGACTTCCCCGTCTCGCCCGCAGCGCCGACGATCAGCCAGCTTTCCGCCCGCGTCATCGCGACGTAAAGCAGCCGCAGCCGCTCTCGGGATTGCGCCGCCGCGATGGCGTCATGGCGCGCCACCATGGCCGGCGGCATCTCGGCCTTGAGGGTCTTCCACAGGGGCGCATTCCCCGTCAGGACCTGTGATTTGACCTCGTTCTTGCGCTCGGCGGTGTCGGGCAGGATGACGATGGGCGACTCCAGCCCCTTGGCGCCGTGGACGGTCATCACGCGGATCTGGTCGCCCTGCGCGTCGATCTGCCGTTTCACGGTCAGATCGTCCGTCTCCATCCACGTCAGGAACCCGGTCAGGCTGGGCGTATTGTCGGATTCGTAGGCCAGCGCCTGCGCCAGCAGCGCGTCGATCCCGTCTTCCGCCTCTGCCCCCAGCCGCGCCACAAGGGCCTGCCGCCCGCCGTGTCGCACCAGCAGCCGCGCGATCAGATCGTAGGGGCGCAGAAAATCCGCCTGATCCAGCATGTCGTACAGGATGTCGGTCGTGGCCTTCGCATCGACCTGTTTGCGCAAAGCCTCCCACAGATAGCTTTTTGCGGGGCGGCGATGCGCCAAGGTGAAAAGCTGCTGTTCCGACCAGCCGAACAGGGGCGAGCGCAGGGCCGCAGCGAGCGACAGGTCATCCTCCGGTAGCGCCAGAAAGCGCAGCAGGGCCGCGATGTCCTTGACCGCCAACTCTCCGCCGACGCGCAGCACATCTGCCCCCGCGATGGGCAAACCGGCCTGCTTGCAGGCGCGGATCAGCTCTGGAAACAGCAGGTTCTGACGGCTTTGCACAAGGATCAGCACGTCGCCCGCTTGCACCGGACGGCGGTCATAGCTGTCGCCTGCCTTCACCGGCAGCGTGTCCTCGTGGATCATCCGCCTGATCTGGCGCGCCACCCGGTCCGCCATCTGCACCAGATGATGGTCCGCACTGACCTCGTCCACCGGCTTCAGCCAGTCGTCGTCAGGATCGTCGGTGGCTTTCTCGGGGCTGATGACCGGCCACAGATCGACCCGCCCCGGCATATCGGCGTTGAAGGCGATGTGCTGCGACACGTCGCCCAGCCCCTCGGCCCGTTCCCGCACAAAGGTATTGTCCACGACCCGCAGCACCGCCAGCGAAGAGCGGAACGAATGCGCCAGCGTCCGGGTCTGCAGCGGATCGTCGATCTGGCGCAGGGCGTTATCGAAATAATCGCGCATCCGGTCGAACTCTGCCGGATCGGCGCCCTGGAACGAATAGATCGACTGCTTCTTGTCACCGACGACGAAAACCGTGCGCCGCGCATCCCGCGCGCCTTCGCCGCTGACGAACTCGCGGGTCAGGTGCTGCACGACGGCCCATTGCGCGGGCGAGGTATCCTGCGCTTCGTCCACCAGCAGATGGTCGATGCCCCCATCCAGGCGGAACAGCACCCAGGCCGCCACCGCCTTGTCCGTCAGCAACTGCCGGGCCTTGCCGATCAGGTCGTCGAAATCCAGCACGCCCAGCGCCGTCTTCTGCGCGTCGTAATCGCGCACGAAGACATGGGCAAAGCGGTGCAGTGCCACGCTGCGATCGAAGGCCATCAACGCCAGACGATCGCCGCGCAGGGCTGCGACCGTTTCCATCAGACCTGCCAGCGCATCGGTCAGGTCGGGGTGGGCGGTGCGGACGCCCTTCGTGGGGAAACTGTCAAATTTCGGCCCGAAGGGATCCTTGGCCGTCTCACCGAACAGAAAGACACTCTCCAGAATGGCCAGATCGCCAGCGCCGGGGGCAGTCAGATTCACGCCCGCCAGCTTGTCCGCCGCCTTGTTGTCGTTCACGCCGCCGGTCCGGCAGGCCAAGATCAGGTCACGGATGATCTCGGTCGTGTCGGCATCGAAAACCTCTGACAAAAGCGCGTCCATCGTGCGCCCCGGTGCAATATCGAGCGCCTCGCGTAGCGCCGCCACATCGACAGGCCGGGCAAAGTCATTGGCGCGCCCGGCCACTTCGCGCACCAGCTTGTCCAACTCTCCGCCACCGAAGTAACGCAACACGTCGGCCAGCAGCGCCGATTGTGACCCGGCGGCGATCCGGTCCAGCACCTCGGCGCGCATCAGCGCGGCCGACCGGTCCTCGATCTCGCGGAAATTGGGGCTGACCCCGGCCTCCAGCGGGAAGCGCCGCAGGATACCGGCGCAGAACGAATGGATCGTCTGGATTTTCAGCCCACCCGGCGTCTCGATCGCGCGGGCGAACAGGCGGCGTGCGGCGGACAGCTTTTCGGGGGCGATGACGCCCTCCACGCCCAGTTCGGCCAACTCCTGACGCAGCGACCCGTCGTCCTGCATCGCCCAGGCGCCCAGCCGCTTGAACAGGCGGTTCTGCATCTCGGCGGCGGCGGCCTTGGTGTAGGTCAGGCACAGCACGTTCTGCGGCGACACGCCTTCCAGCAGCAGGCGCGCCACGCGGTCGGTCAGCACGCGGGTCTTGCCGGACCCCGCGTTGGCGGACAGCCATGTCGACAGGGTCGGATCGGCGGCGGCGACCTGATTGCGGGTGGCGTCGTTGCGGATCATTCCAGCACCTCGCGGCGGGCCGGGTCGGCGTCGGTCCATTCGCCGTAGCGCGACAGGTGGTCGTAAAAGCTGTCGTAGGTCGTCGTCGCCGGTGCGCGGCGCGCGACATAGCCCCAGTCGGACTGCCGGGTCATCGTCAGAAAATCGGTCAGTTCAGACCAGACGCGGGCGGGCGGGTGATCCTCCAGCGGCGCAGGCACCGTCTTCATCGCCGCGTTGAACCCGATGAAGGCGGCCCCGGCGACAGGCTGTGTGCCGACCGCCTTGAACGCACCGCGTTCGACCATCGCCGCCTCCAGCAGCAACTGCTTGTCGAACCGCGCCTGCTGCTTGACTGTCGGTATCGCGCCGGTCTTGTAATCATAGATCAGCGTCTGCCCGTCCGGCGTTTCGTCCATCCGGTCGGCCTTGCAGGTCAGGCGCATGTCGGGGCCGGCCACGGTGATGTCGCCCCAGGCTTCCAGCGCCAGCATCTGTCCGGCTTCTTGGCGCAGCGCTTCATCCGCCAGAAAACCGGGGGCGAGGCTTTCCAGCTGCGTCATCCATTGCAGGCGCACCGTGGGCCAGGGGCAGTGCTCTGTCAGCACGGCATCGGCCACGGCCAGAAACTGCGCCACGGCGGCCGGGTCGCTGGCATCCGGGCGCTGGGCGATGAACCTTTCCAGGATTTCGTGAAACACCGTCCCCTTCATCGGGGCATCCGCATCCGCCGACACCGGATCAAGGGCGCGCAGCCGCAGCACCTTTTGCGCATAGATCGCGTAAGGATCACGGTAGAGCGTCTTGATCTGCGTGACGGAAATGTCGCGCGGGCGTGCCGCCTCGGGCGGGCAGGGGGCAGGCCGCGGCGCCCGCGCGACCTGTGCCGCCGGGGCAGAGATCGCAGCGGCGCGCGCGATCCAACCCGCCCCCCGCGCGCGCATCGCGTCCAGCGCCTCGGGTCCGTGCTGGTCCGGCAGGCCCTGCATCAGGTTGATCAGCCGGTTCACCCAGCGCGACGGCACGGTTTCCGCGTCGGCGCTGCGGCGGGACCGGGTGATCATCACGGCGGGCGCGCAGGCTGCCTGCTGATAGTCATGCGCGGACAGCCCGATCTGCCGTTCCGGCAGCAGCAGCCCGGCCTGCTGGCGCAGCGCGCGGTTCAGCCACGGATCGGGCTTTGGCGTGCCGGGCCAGACACCGTCGTTCAATCCGCCAAGGATCACCAGATCGGCGCCGCCCACCCGCGCCTCCAGCGTGCCCCAGATCAGGATGCGGGGATCGGTCGCTTCGGGACTGTTGATGCCGGGCGCGTCGGCCAGAAGCGCCGTGAACAGCGCCGCATAGTCGCGCAGGTCCATCTCGCCACCCGCATCCGCGTCGCGGGCCAGTGCATCGCAGACGCCCTTGGCCGCGCGACCGGGAGCCTGCAGAAACAACTCTCCGCTTGTGGTACCGGTCGGCCCGGCGGCCAGCGCCTCGGTCGCGGCAATGTGCCTGTCCAGATGTGCTGCGATGGGCAGCGTGCCATCGTGATCCAGCAGCGCCACGACACGCCCGACCCATGCAGCCCAAGCGGTCAGGTCATCGTCCGGCTTGTCGCGCTTGGCGACCCATGCGGTGACGGTTCCGGCGTCGATGAACGGTGGACCATGGCGGCGCAGGTTCAGCTCCAGCTCTCTGGTCCACAGCAGGTGCTGATTACGCTGCGCGCTGCCGGTGTGGGTCAGCGGGTGCTTCAGCATGACCAGCAGTGTCTCGGCCGTCACGGGTTGACCCATCGCGCGCACCACGTGGGTCAGCAACCGACCCGGCGCCGACAGGGCCAGCGGCAGGCCCGCGCTGTCGTCCGGCCGAATTTGCCAGCGGTCGAGGGCGGCTGCCACCTGCCGCGTCAACATCCGGTCAGGGCTGATCAGCGCGGCGGTCTGACCCGCAGCGGCGGCTTGCCGCAAACGCAGGGCAATGGTCTCTGCCTCGGCCCGCGGGCTGTCGGTCTCGACCAGATCTACACGGTCCGTCGCCGCGCGCAGATCGCCGAGCGTCGCACCCTCACTGCGCCACTGATCCGTGACGGGGGCAGGCCGCAAGGACAACGAGATCAACCGGTTGCGCGCCGGGGCAGGGGCGTTTGCCGTGGTCCAGGGCGCAACGTCGCGCGCCCGCAGATCAAGGGCGCGCATCAGGTGGGCAAACCGGTATTGCGGATGATCTTCTTGCGGCGGATCCGCCTCCATCCCGTCCCAGACCGCCTGCGGCATGTCATGGTCAAATCCCGGCAGCACCAAGGCCCCTTGCGGCAGCCGCGCCACGGCCTGCATCAGCAGACCCGTCGCGCCGCGCGATCCGGTGGACCCCGCAACGATCACCGGGCCGGTGGGTGGCTGCGTCTGCCAGCGGTCGATCAGGGCCGTCACGACCATGCGCTGCCGCGCGGCCACGTCGGGTGCATCGCGCCCCGCCTCGAAATAGGGTTGCAGAATGGTCAGGAACCGCAGCGATCGTTGCCAGTGGCCCGACTGGTCGCTGACGTCCAGCGCGGTCAGGCGCGCAGGGTCGACGCCCTCGCCGTGCATTTCGTCCATCAACGCGGCAAGGCTGTCCGACAGATCGTAAAGGGCGCTGCGGGGCGCCAGTTCCGGTGCCGCCTCCATCAGGCGATGGACGGCCCGCGACAGTTCCAGCCGCCGCCGCAGGGGCGACACCGGTGCCGCGAGGCCCGCCATCATACCCTCTAATGCTAACGCGGTCACTGGCTGGATACGCGGCAGCAAACGGGCCGGACCTTTGTCAAAGGCCGCCTGTATCTGCCGCATCATCCGGGGCGCGTTGACGAAGATCCGCACCCCCGTCAGGTCGTCGCTGCGTGCGGTCAGGCCCGCGACAAAAGACGCTGCAAAATCGGCCCCCGGCGGCAGGCCAAAGACGCGTGGGCTGGATGTGGGTTCAAACATCGGCGGTCTGCAGCATGGCTTCGGCAACGGGAATGCTGTCGGGCCGACCGACATCGCACCACTGGCCCGCATAGGTCACACCGTAAAGACCCTCGGTCTGTGCCATCATGGTCCACAGGATATTGAGCGAGAACACATCCGCATCGATCTCTCTCAATCGGCCCGTCCGGATGATCTGCGCGCCGGTATAGATCAGGTCCGGGGCCCGGGTCAGCCGTCCGTCGGGACCGATGCTGAAATCCCCGGGGCCGGTGTGACCCTTGACCTGCACGGGCGGGACCAGCAGCAGCAGCGCCTCCATCTCCGGTCGCCAGGCATCCGCCAGAACCGCCAGCGGATTGGGGCCTTTCCAGACCGCGTCGGTGTTCAGCGTCATCACCGGGTCGTGGCCCAGCAGCGGCAGGGCATGCCGCAGGCCGCCGCCGGTTTCCAGCACCGGATCCTCGACCGAAATCGCGACACCGCGTCCCGCCAGATGAAGCCGCACCATGTCGCCCAGATAAGCGACATTCGCGACGCGGCGGCTGACGCAACCCACCCGCGTCAGATCCAGCGCATGATCCAGCAACGTGCGGCCGCCCACCGTAATCAGCGGCTTTGGCCTGCTGTCGGTCAGCGGGGCCATCCGGGTGCCGCGTCCGGCGGCAAAAAGCATGACGGGAAACGGGGCGGTCATCGGCGGTCCTGTGGTGGTGGCAATGTCGTCATCACGACCTCGCGCAGATCGCGCAGGTCAGGATGTGCCAGATCGCGCAGCAAGGTGTCCCAGACAACAGGCAGATATGCCGCGTACCGCGATTTGCCGCGCTGCACCAGACGGGCAAAGACCCCGAGGATCCTCAGGTTGCGCTGGGCGCCCAGCGCGGCCAGTTGCGCCGACAGCGCGACCGGATCGGTCTGTGTCGCCGCTGCGAAACGCGCCGTCTGCCGGGTCACCTGCGCCTCTGCCACCGGCCTGCGGATATCGCGCAACAAAGAGGCGAGGTCGTAGCCGCGCGGTGCGATGAAAGCATCCTGAAAATCCAGCAGGCCGACCCGGTCGAGGCCTGCGCGCTCCGGTCGCCAGATCAGGTTTTCCGCATGGTAATCGCGCAAGGCGATCCGGTCCGCCTGCGGCGCCAGCCGCAACAGGGCGTCGTGCGTCGCCGCAACCAGCGGGCCGGGATCGCCGGGGTGATAGGTCTCTGCCACGATCGCGACCATGTCCGCGCCGACCTGCGGTACCATCCGCGTCAGCCCGTCCGGCGGCGGGGCGGCATCCAGTGCGATCAGCACATCGACGGCCGCGTCGTAAAGGTCATCCTCTGACCCGGAAGCTGCCGCCACGGCGATGGTATCGGGGCCCAGATCGTCAAGCAGCAGGAAACCGTCTGCCATGGCGTGGTGCAGGATGCGCGGGGCCGACAGGCCCTGCGCCAGCAGCCATTCGGCGATACGGACAAAGGGCGCCACCTGTTCGCCCAACGCGGGATCCGCGTCCATCAGGATGGCACGTTCGCCCGCTGGTCCTGTCAGGCGAACATAGCGGCGCGCCGAGGCATCGCCAGCCAGAGGTGCACCCGGCCAGGATTGCCAGCGCGTCCCGTTCAGAAACGCCCGACACTGCGCATCCCGGTCAGTCATGCAGATCGTCTAACCGGGATTGCCACGCGGCGGCACCTGTTAACGACAGGCTGTGATGATCGGCACTTGCCGCAAATGCGCAGACCAATGCATCCGCAGGCCGGTCGGCACCCAGCCGATCCGGCCATTCGATCAGGCAGATGGCGGTCGCAAAGGCATCGTCGAGGCCAAGTTCCAGCACATCCTGACTGTCCAGCAGCCGATACAGATCGCAGTGCCAGATCTCGACATCATTGGCGTGATAGGTCTGCACCAGCGTAAAGGTCGGCGAAGGCACGTCCTCCTCGGGCTGGCCCAGCCGGGCGCGGATCAGGGCGCGCGCAAAGGTTGTCTTGCCGGCACCGATCGGACCCTCCAGCAACAGCGTGTCGCCAGCCCGCAACCGTGGCGCGATCTGCCTAGCCACAGCGGTGGTGGCGGCCTCGTCAGCCAGATGGATGCAAGCAAATCGCAGGGACATGCGGGCAGACTAGAAGAAGCATTTCGCGCTGCAAGGCAAATCAGCCGGTGGCCAGGCGGTCCTCGCTCGACGTCAGTCGGGGCCGCTGCGGCGCTCTCAACCGCTCTGTACTGGCTGAAAAACGGATCATTGTCATGCCGCCGCTGATGGCCGTAATCTCGCAATCCATCCGGCGCCCGGAGTGCAGAACCAACTGGTCGCGCACGATCGGCCGATCCTGACGCAGGCGACCGAAATCCTCGACCTCGCGCCACAGGGCCGTCGGCGCCGCCTGAGATTTCCACATCCGCAAGGCCGACCGCAAATCGTGGGTCTGGATTTGCGGATCACTTTCCGTCTGCCACATGCGGTCATAGGCGGCGTTCGTCATGGTCAGCGTGTTGCTGGACGAGAAAACGGCGATCGCATCCGGCAGGGCGTCCAGCACCGCCTGCCCAGTTTCGATCTCGGACCGGAAACGGCGGGTCAGCGACACCTCTGCGCTGATGTCCTCGAACAGAAAGGCCAGTGCGCCATCGGGATGCGGGCGTCCGGTGACGCGAAAGGTCTGCCCGTCCGGCATGTCCCAGCGTTCGGAATAGGTGCCGTTCTGGGCCGCAGCCTCCAGCGCTGAAAACTGTTCGCGCCATGTGATGTAGTTCTTGGGTTCGGGCAGCCTGCGCATTTCGCGCAGGCGGTCCAGCACGCGGTCGAGGCTGGGCCGCTGCGACATGAAGGCGAAGGGCAGGCCGGTCATGTCCAGCAAGGCGGGATTGAACATCGCCAGCTGCCGCTTCTTGTTGAAGATCGCAAGGCCGGTCGACAGATGTGCGAACGTCTTGGCAAGGGTCTGCTGAAAATCGTGCTGCGCGCGTTCGGCCCTGACCGTGGAATTCGCATCGATCGCGAAATAGATGACGGACCCGTCCTGCGGCACTGCGGTCACCTCGAACCAGTGCTCTGCCTTTTCGCCAGGTAGTTGCAGGGCGTGGCGTCCTTCAAACGTGCGCGGATCGGTGGGCAAGGGGGGGTGGATATCCGCAAACAGCCGCTCGCCCGGCCAGATCTGCCCGCGGCGCTCTCCGTCGGGCATCATGCGGTCTGCGTAGGACAGATAGGCCGCATTGGCCCAGATCAGATGGCCCTGAGGATCCTCGCGCCAGATCAGTTGCGGCGTGTCACGCACGATCAGCCGCATCAGGTTCAACTCTTCCAGCATCGATGCCCGTTCCAGATCGCCGCAGGTCTGGGCCGCGGACCGGCTGTCGCCGTCCGCGACAAGACTGATCCGCGTCAGGCCATCGTCACGCGTCAGAATGACCTTCAGACTGGGATCGACCACCGATTGCAGGCTGATCCGGTCACCGGTCCGCAGATCATCCAGACTGTTGCGCAGATCGGGAAACTGGCGGTGCAGCACGTGAACAAGGGCGTCGCGCTCGCTTCTGTCCTTGGCCGCTTCGGCGATCAGGGCGGCGCCGCTGGCGGACGCATCGACCAGACTGTCGTCCTGAAACAGGAACACGGGTGTCGCAAGTTCCGGCAGCCCCGCGTTTTCGCGGCGACGCGGTATGCGGATGACTGACAGGAACGTCTGCGCCGCACAGGCCAGTCCAGTGGCAACGAGGCCCCCGGCTGCAGCAAATCTCACCATTTCCAGCGTTAACATTACCATGATTCTCCTGCCTGTCCTGCGTTGACAATCAAGAGTTGAAGTTAACACCAGTTTAACAATCCTGAATCATTCCAAAATTGGTTGGTTTTTTCCCAATGGGGGATAGGTGCCCGCAGCGCTGCGTACCAGCTGCTTCATCGGCCAGGTCACGGTCACGATGGCCCCCTCCACGATCCCGTCGGCACGGGCCCCCCTGCGTGGCCCGTTTGCAAAGGACAGCTGCGCGCCGGATCGCTCCAGCAGCGTCTTGGCGATGAACAGGCCCAAACCCATCCCCTCGTACCCCGGCCGTCGCAGACCATCGAGCGATCCGCGGCGGCGCCGCACGAACGGATCGCCGATACGCCCGATCACCGATTGCGGGAACCCGTGGCCATCGTCCGCGATCCGCACGAAGACCTGCGTATCGGTCCAGTTCACGTCGATCTCGACCCGCGTTTCGGAAAAATCGACGGCATTCTGGATCAGGTTGCGCAATCCGTGAATGATTTCCGGGCGCCGCGAAATCACCGGCTGCGCGCGACTGCAGCCCGGTTCCGGCGCGATGTCGAACGCCACCTCGCGGCCGCGTTGCACGTGCGGCTCTGCGGATTCGCGCACGACGGTTTCCAGCGGGGCCGTGCGCAGATGCAGATCGTCCTTTCCCGCGCGACCCATGGAATGAAGGATATCGCGACACCGGTCGGCCTGTGTGCGGATCAGCAGGGCATCCTCGCGCAGCTCTGGCTGGTCGGCCAGATCCTCCAGTAACTCGTTGCTGACCAGCTTGATCGTCGCCAGCGGCGTGCCAAGTTCGTGCGCCGCAGCGGCGACGACACCGCCAAGGTCGGTCAGTTTCTGCTCTCGGGCCAGGGCCAGCTGCGTCGCCAGCAAGGCGTCGCCCATCGCGTTCATCTCGGTCGTGACCTGACGGGCGTAGATGCCGAGAAAGACCACCCCGATCACAAGCGAGACCCAGAACCCGAAATGAAACAGCGGCGGCAGCAGCAGCAGCGTGCCATCTGCCATCTGTAGCGGCACCGCCACGGTTCCAATGACCGAGATCATCGCGATCGCAAGCAGCCCCAGTGCGATGAAGCTCATCAGGTGCAGAACGGTGGCTGCAATCGTCACGGGCGCGAGGATCAGCAGGGCAAAGGGATTGTTCAGCCCGCCCGTCAGATACAGCAGCAACGTCAGCTGCACGATGTCGAAGGCCATCATGGCACTCGCCTCACGCTCCGACAGCCGCTTGTTTTCCGGATAGACGAAGCTGCTGACCAGATTGGCGAGGATGGCGGCCCCGATGGTGATCGCCGGTGGCCCCGCGTCCATGCGCAGGTCGTAAAGCCGCGTCGCGACAAGGATCGCCACGATCTGACCGCCGATGGCGAACCAGCGCAGGATCAGCAGGGTGCGCAGCCGAACCCAGTTGCTGCGTTCCCGGTCCTGCAGGGCGTCAAGGTCATCCGGCGTCATGGTGTGGTGTCCTGGCATCAAGGGGATGTGCGCGCGTGCCCCATTGTTACGGACGCCGCGATGCGCGATCAATGCGGCGCTTTAAAAAGGATAAGATCGATGACCCGCCTGATTGCACTGCTCGCCGGCCTTGCGACGGTTGCCGTTGTCGGCGTGACCTATCTTGTG